>CACYBS010000015.1 GCA_902772725.1 Erysipelothrix rhusiopathiae | reverse complement strand
TTATGATGACTATGATGACTAATTAAAAAGTGAATATATACAAACAAGCCGCTTTGAGCGGCTTGTTTTAGTTATAGAAGAAGATAATAGATAGATAAAAGGATAAAAAAAGTACTTTTGGCTCAGATTGACGTATAGGAATATTGAAAGGAAAAAAATCGATTGGAATAATGTCTGATGAAAATGATAGTTGAAAAAGAATGAATGATACAAATATGAAAAGTAATAAACATTTAGAAGTTAAGGATTTTGATGTCCTAAATATAGACAACATAAAATCGCATATATATGAAATACGTGGATGCCAGGTTATGTTAGATAACGATATAGCTTCTTATTTTGGTGTAGAGACAAAATCTCTTAATCGAGCAACGAAAAAGGAATATTAATCGATTTCCGGAGAGCTTTTGTTTTCAACTGGATAGAGATGAATATCGTAATATTCTAAGGTGCCAGATTGGTACCTTAGAGCTGGGACAGGGAAAGTATTCGAAATATCAACCTTATGTCTATACGGAACAAGGTATTGCGATGTTAACAAGCTGCCTGCATACAGAAAGAGCTATTGCGGCAAGCATTCAAATAATACAAGCTTTTGTTGAAATGACACACTATCTTCAACAAAGTAAGCAGCTAATTCCATACCGTGAGCTATATTTATTAACAAATCGTCAAGAAAAAATAGAAGCAGATGTCATAAATATGAAAAATGCTATGGTTACTAAAGATGATTTATCTGATCTTATGAAACTGTTTAGCAGTGGAATGACAAGTGAAGAAATATTAATTCTTGATGGACAACCTTTTAAAGCCGATTTAGCATCTCAAGAGATTTATAAGAAGGCACACAAAAGCGTTATAGTTATTGACGATTACATTGGAATTAAAACTTTGCACCACCTAGTGATCATAAAAGAAAATATAAAGATTATTATTATCAGCGACAACAAAAGCAGAAATCTGAGATTGGCACAATATCATGACTTTACAGTCGAATATCCAAATCGAAATATCACTTTCATAAAAACAGATGGTCGGGTGCATGATCGATATATAGTTCTTGATCATGATACGGATCATATGAAGATGTACCTGTGTGGCAGCAGTTCGAAAGATAGTGGAAAGAGAATTACTACAATTATACAAATAAGTGATGTTTCAGAATATAAAGGAATGATTCAATCGTTATTGTCTAACTCACCCTTAATATTAAATTGATAAAATCTGCAGCTATATTATTGCTTCTTTGTGACATTGTATTAAAGGATGCCGGTGTAAAAGAAAAGGATACTACTTACTTAGCAGTACATCCGGATCATGATGATGGATACGACAACGACTACGATGAAGGATACGATGACTAATTAAAAAGTGAATAGAGAATATGAAGCCGTACAAAGTGACGGCTTTATTTTAGCTATAATAAAAGAGATGCATGGCATCCCTATTTTAAAATGTATCGCCGGGCTCTTCCTTGACCAACCGGTTGAATGACTTCTTCTTTGGTTAGTTCTGCTAATATGGCTCTGGTCCGGGGTAAGCTGAGTTGAAGTATTTCAGCAATCCTTGAACAGGAAACATTTTCATTTTTTGATAAAAAGTCTATGATTTTCTTTTTGTTTTGAATTGTTTTAAAACTCACTGTTTTATCAGAATTATCCGCTTGTTTTAAACGCTTGTTTTTATCGCTTGTTTTATCCGCTTGTTTTTTGGTGAAAGGAAGAATCAACGTGGTGCGATCCGGATTGAAAGCTTCTTCTACTATTGGATCAGACCAGCCTTTTTGTGACCAGACAGAGAAAATATCCGGGACTCCTTTTCCTGTTCTTTCGCCAATAGAAATCAAATTAAACATTTTCATAATAGCTTTGTTGCGTGGATCTGATATTCCGCCTCGTAACATTCTATCTTTTCCTGTACGGATACTTCCCGGGTTTTGCATAATAATGTGCGTTTGCTCCTTAATGATAACAATACCCCTGGGAAGATAGAAATCTGCATTGACGATACAATTTGCTAACGCTTCTCGAATTGCCTTATGAACGGGTGTATCTTCTATACGGGATGCTCCATCTAAAATAAATGGTTTTTCTATGTCCATTGAAATTTTATTGTAAGTCTTGAAGAAAAAGTCAAATAGATTCCCGGACCATTCACCTGAGCTGGAATGGATACGATTTGTCCATCGAAATGTGGGATCCAGCACTTCTCGATAGTCTAGAAAATACTCAGGGAAATATCGAACAATTCGATATTCTTCTCCAAACATTAATAAGCCTGCAGCAGTGGGATGCAAAACAGAATCTCTTGGGAGGTAGTCAGCTGCACCGATACGTATTAAATATTCTTCCAGTGGAAGCTTTTCCCAAACATGTCCGGGGTGTACGGTAGAGTGGTAATTGCGATATCCCTGGACAGATTCTTTGCAAAGATCTTTCAACGTGAAATCTTCGAGAATACGCATATCCATTGTTTCTTCCGGTTCATCCCTTAACATTGCTCTTATTTCTGAAGTACTGCAATGATAGTCTCCTTCCCAATTACGTCGAAATGTTCCGTTCCAAAGGTCATTATTGATATAAACAGGTCGTTTATCACGTCTTGCTCGCGGAACAGTTATAACTAAAATAACATTTCCGTCTTTAACGTGTGTTTGTACATCTTCGTCCATCAATAAGTTAATGCTGATTTTCTTAGGGTTGTTGATTGTATCCCAAAATTCTTTCTTTAGTTTTGCTTCGTTTTTAAGTCCGGTTGGATAAAAGGTGCCATCTTGATTTTCAGCAGCTCCTAATATGATAATTCCACCATATCCATTAGCCATAGCAGAATAGGTTTCCCATAGACTTTGGGGAAGACCATGCGTAGCTTTTTTTACTTCAATTCGATTGTTTTCTCGATAACTTTCAAAATCATGAATGTCAAATAGTTTATTCAATTCCATCATATTAGCCTCCTTTAAACTGTCTAATTTCTAATACGTCAAATTAAAGAAAAGAGATAATTAAAATTTTTTTTCCTTGAGTGACAATATTGTGATAGAGACTTTGTTAAGATAAATCCACAAATAAGGAAATAAGATCGAAACAGATCAAGGAGGATATATAATATGTTTACAATGTTGAAACTGATACTTCTCTGGTACGTGTTTACCTGGAACTGGGGACAGACAAATGCCAATATTATCGATGATGAATATTAAAAAACAGATACAGGTTATTAAGCAGAATACGATCACAAACTACATCGGTGAAGTTCTGCTGAAAAGATTGCAGTACTCAAAGTTAAGGGTGTCCCCTTTACAAAGATAAAACAGAAATTTGATGACGGATACGATGACTAATTAAAAAGTGAATAGAGAATAAGAATATGAAGCTGCTTCTAAGGATCTTACGCAAAGTAAGTGAAAAGGCATTTGACAGGAGACACGAAAAAGTGTCTCCTGCTTTTTTTGCTCGTCAACCAAGGGC
>CACYBS010000014.1 GCA_902772725.1 Erysipelothrix rhusiopathiae | reverse complement strand
TGATGAGGAAGGACAATTAATGATCGTCGGACCGAATCGAATGCAGTACTCAAAAGTTGTTGCATTAATGGATTATATGTCTAACGTGATCGAGGAAGTCTTTTCCGTAGAAGGAGGTGGCGATGATGAGTCAAAACGAAATGAATAACGAGGATATCAAAGAAGAAATTAAAGAAGAAGTTAATGAAGAAGTAGGTGAAGAAGTAACGGAGGATGCGATTTCAGAAGAGCCGGAGAACAGTGAACCTGAAACAAGTGAACCAAGCTCTGAAGAGATTATCGAGGATCTAAAATCACAGCTTGAAAAGGCAAAAAATGATTTTGCCAGAGCATATGCCGATACGGAAAACATGAAGAAACGACTTCAAAAGGAAGCGGATAACGCAAAGAAATATCGTTTCCAGCGGGCCGGTTTGGAATTGTTACCAATCTTAGATTCGATGGCACTTGCGTTGAATGTCCAAACCGAAAATGAAGAAGTTTTAAATTATGTTAAGGGCTTTGAGATGATTCAGAACAAGCTGATTCAGGTTATGGAGCGTGAAGGCGTAAAGGAAATCGATGCGTTAAATAAACCGTTCGATCACAATACGATGCAGGCTTTAATGCAGGAAAAAGTCGAAGGCGTTGAATCAGGTATCGTGATCGAAGTTCTTCAAAAAGGATATATGTTGAAAGATAGAATATTAAGACCGGCTTTAGTGAAGGTCAGTGAGTAAAAAGAAGGAGGAAACTTATTATGGCAATTATCGGAATTGATTTAGGTACTACAAACAGCTGCGTAGCAGTTATGGAAGGTAAAGAAGCTAAGGTTATCCCTAACCCGGAAGGAAACCGTACTACTCCAAGTGTTGTCGCATTTAAAAATGGTGAAAGAATTGTGGGTGATGCCGCAAAACGTCAGGCTGTTACAAACAAGAACACAATTTCTTCTATCAAGCGTTTAATGGGTACTTCTGAAAAAGTTGAAGCAGAAGGCAAGATGTATACTCCGCAGGAAATTTCTGCAATGATTCTTCAGTATTTAAAAGGTTATGCAGAAGATTATCTTGGTGAAAAGGTTACCAAAGCAGTTATCACTGTTCCTGCATACTTCAACGATGCACAAAGACAGGCTACTAAAGATGCTGGTAAGATTGCCGGCTTAGAAGTAGAACGTATTATCAACGAACCGACAGCTGCTGCTTTAGCTTATGGTATTGATAAGACAGATAAAGAACAGAAAGTATTAATTTATGACCTTGGTGGTGGAACATTCGATGTATCTATCCTGGACTTAGCTGATGGAACATTTGAAGTATTATCTACAAACGGTGATACTCACTTAGGTGGAGATGACTTCGATAACGTATTAGTTGACTGGATGGTTACTACATTCAAGAAAGACAACGGAATTGACTTATCGGCAGATCCAATGGCTATGCAGCGTTTAAAAGAAGCTGCTGAAAAAGCTAAGAAGGATTTATCCGGTGTAATGCAGACACAGATCTCCCTGCCGTTTATTTCCGCAGGTCCTGCAGGTCCTCTGCACTTTGAAGCAACATTAACACGTGCTAAATTTGATGATATGACACGTCATTTGGTAGAACGTACTTTAGGACCGATCGACAACGCTATCCGCGATGCAAAGATTTCTAAATCTGAAATCGACCAGGTATTATTAGTTGGTGGATCTACTCGTATCCCGGCTGTTCAGGAAGCAGTTAAACGTGCATTAGGTAAAGAACCTAGCCGTAACGTTAACCCGGATGAAGCAGTAGCTATGGGTGCTGCAATTCAGGGTGGTGTTATCTCCGGTGATGTTAAAGACGTATTATTGTTAGATGTTACACCATTGTCCTTAGGTATTGAAACAATGGGCGGTGTTATGACTGTATTGATTCCGCGTAACACAACAATCCCTACCAGCAAGTCTCAGATCTTCTCTACAGCTGCTGATAACCAGCCTGCAGTAGACATCCGTGTATTACAGGGTGAGCGTCCAATGGCTTCTGACAACAAAGAATTAGGTAACTTCCAGCTGACAGGAATTGCACCGGCACGCCGTGGTGTTCCTCAGATTGAAGTAACATTTGATATCGATGCCAACGGTATCGTACATGTTAGCGCTAAGGATAAAGGAACAGGTAAAGAACAGTCCATTACTATCCAGAACTCCAGCGGATTAAGTGAAGCAGAAATCGATCGTATGGTTCGTGAAGCTGAAGAAAACAAAGCTGAAGATGAAAAGCGTAAAGAAGAAATCGATTTGAGAAACCGTGCTGACGGATTCATTTCTCAGATTGACAACATGCTTGAAGACAACAAGGATAAGATTGATGCTAACCAGGCAGAAGAAATGAAGAAGTTAAGAGACGACTTACAGAAATCTCTTGATGAAAACGATATGGCTGCTGTTAAGACTAAGCTCGAAAACTTAGAACGTGCTGCTCAGGCTGCCGGACAGGCAATGTATCAGCAGCAGGCACAGCAGAACCCTAACACAGGTGCAGGTTCTAATCCTAACGACGACGTTGTTGATGGCGAATTCACAGAGAAAAACTAGTTAATTAAGAAGTTCCGGTTCGCCGGGACTTCTTCCTAGTATGGAGGGGATGCTCATGGCTGAAAAGCGAGACTATTATGAAGTGCTTGGTGTAAACAAAACAGCAACGCAAGATGAAATAAAGAAGGCGTACCGTAAATTGGCGCGCCAATACCATCCGGATGTAAACAAGGCACCGGATGCAGAAGAAAAATTTAAAGAAATCAATGAAGCCTACGAAGTGTTGAGCGATGAGCAGAAAAGAGCCAGCTACGACCAGTTTGGCTTTGCCGGTATGGATGGAGCTTATGGTTCGCAGGGATTTGCCAGCGGCGGATTTACGGACTTCAGTGATTTAGGAGATATATTCGGATCGTTCTTTGGCGGTGGATTCGGTGGTTCTACAAGAAGAAATTCCAATGCGCCGCGTCAGGGACAGGACCGTTACCGTCAGATGCGAATCAATTTTATGGATTCCATTTTCGGTAAGACAGAAACAATCACATTGGATGTAGAAGAACAGTGTAAACATTGTAATGGATCAGGAGCTGAAACTCCGCAGGATGTTGAAACCTGTTCAACCTGTGGAGGAAGCGGCTATGTAATGAGCCAGCAGCGTACTCCGTTTGGTGTGATTCAGCAGCAGACCGTGTGTCCGGATTGTCGGGGAACCGGTAAAAAGATTATTCGTTTCTGCACGCATTGTCACGGAAAAGGCTATGATAGAAAACGGATTAAGCTGGATATTAAGATTCCGGCAGGTATTCAGACCGGTCAGCAGATTCGTATTGCCGGCAAGGGCGAAAGAGGCGTAAACGGAGGACCAAACGGAGATTTATATATCGAAGTATTGGTAAATCCGCATCCTACTTTCCAGCGCGATAATAACGATATCCGCATTTCTGTACCGATCAGTGCCTTAGATGCAACAATCGGATGTACAATTGATGTTCCGACGGTTTATGGCGATGTAGAATTAAAGATTCCGGAAGGCACTCAGCCAAACACAAAATTCCGTCTAAAAGGAAAAGGTGTTAAGACAAGAAACGGTCAACAGGGTGATGAATATGTAGAAGTTACCGTAGAAATTCCTAGGAAACTTTCTAAAAAAGAAAAGGAATTATATCAGCAGTTAAAAGCTTCTCAAAAGGAGTCCCCGTTTGACAAGTTCAAAAAGGCTTTTAAATAGATAAAAAAAGAGGCTGTTACGAAATTTTCATTTCGTAGAAGCCTCTTTATTTTTCTTCCTGGACAATGCGTAGTTTTGGAGCTTTGATTCCTGCTTTTCCAAGCGCTTCACAGATTTCCTGGTTCAAGCCGAAATATACACCCCAATAGTCTGCGCTCTTACAATATGGGCGTACAGTAAATTCCATCGCTTCATTGGTAGCACCCGATAAGCTTACAAACGGAGCCGGATCCTTTAATACCAATTCATTTTTCTCCATTACATCCATGATAATGTCCTGAATCTTTTTAAAGTCTTCTAAACGGTCGGATGTAAATACCATATCTACACGGCGGATTGGCTGAGAGGAATAGTTTTCTACATTGGCATTCATCAATGCACCGTTTGGAATGGTTACTCTAACACCGTCCGGTGTATCTAAAATGGTATAGAATAAGCTGATAGCCTGTACGGTTCCGGATGCACCTGCTGCAGAGATGTAATCGCCGACATTAAACGGGCGGAAGATCAACAACATGATACCGCCGGCTAAGTTGGACAGAGATCCCTGTAAGCTCATACCAACCGCAACACCGGCAGATGCCAGCACAGTTAGTACGGAAGTCATAGGAACACCTAATATGGAGATGATGGAGATGACCATGATCACATATAATACGATGTTTACGCAGCTTGTTAAAAAGGACGCAACGGTTGGGTCAAGATTCTGCTTATTCATGATTTTCGTAAACGCAGAAACAATTTTCTTGATGACAATGCGGCCGATAATAAATACCAATAACGCAAGAAGTAACTTTGCACCCGCATTAACGGCAATGTCTTCGATTGTTGAAATAATACCTTCCATGATAAAACCTCCTAAGTAAAATTTCTGTATTTATCATACTATGATATTGAAAAAAATGGTATATCTAGCGATCCAGAATATAAAATGTAAAGGTTGCACTGCATACAATCCGGTCATCTTCATCGGTAATGGTGACATCGTATATGCCGGTTCTCTTTCCTCGGGAAACTTCTTTTCCATATGCAGTGAGTACACCTTTGATGCCGGGATGGATAAAATGGATTGTAGAATTGAGCGTAACACACTTTTCTTTTCTTGAGTAACAGGCAGAACCGGCAGCCGTATCCGCCAAGGTAAATAAGGCACCGCCATGAACGGTCCCGTATATATTAGCTATAGAATCATTGATGTTCATAACGACTTTAGAAGACCCGTTCTCTGCTTCTAAAAGCGTTATGCCGTGAAAAGATAAATATTCGGAAGCGTTATTGATTTTGTCAATGTGAATTTGGTCCATATTCAATCTCCTTTTGTCTTGTATTGTAACATGAGCGGCATAATTTGCTGAAATCTGATTTACAGAGATTATTTTATTTGCAGGATAGATTTGGTGGTTATGTACTAAAGTGTTATAATAATTCAATGAAAGAGGGAAGTGTTCAATGAATAATACAATATTGTTGATTGCGATATGTACTATACTTGCTGCTTATGTCGGGTATACAACATATGAAAGTATTAAGCTGTATATCGATTCCAATCGTAAGCTTGATGAATTTTTAAAACAGGAGAAACATGCAGAAAAGATTTCCGGTTCACCGCTATGGACGGTTTTATGCATCGTATTAGCTGCCGGTGCTCTGGTGATGTCTGTTCTCAGCGGTAATATCAACGGTGCCGGTTCCGGCGAAATAACATATTATCGTATCGCCTATGTGGCCATCAGCTTATTAATGGTTGGACTGGCATTTGAAACGGTCGTTCGTAATCGATGTTATGTCATAAAAGATGGATTTTTCTATGTAGATAAGAAATATCGTTTTCGCTCTATCAAATCAATAGAGCAGAAAAAAGGAATCTTTAAAAAGTATCAGATTATTTTTAATGATTCGAGCGTAATTGAAATGTCCAATAAAATCGGTCAGGAGCTTCAAAGTCGAAAAGATCAATGGCGTAAGGAAAAAAAGGAAAAGAAAAAATAAAGTTTGAATGAATATTTTTTTTGGATAGGAAAACGGAGGCATAATCATGAAATATGTAATTTTAGTCAGTCATGGAGAATTTGCGAACGGATTGTATACGGCAGTAAAAATGATGACCGGAGAGAGAGAAGATGTTTTAGCTTTAGGTTTGATTGACGGATCTGACGCTGATGAATATATGGACAGCTTTAAGGATTTAGTCAAAGATATTCAACCGGAAGATACGGTTATTCTTATTGCGGATATCCGCGGTGGTTCACCATGCATCAACGCACGTAACATTTTACAGGAGATGGGTATTACCAATCTTTTAGTGCTGGCAGGTATGAACTTACCGATGGCAGTCACTGCAGTATTGATGAAGGACAAAATTGATGATTTAAATGAATTGAAGGAAAAAGTATTAGAAGAAGGACGTGCTTCTATTTTAGAATGTGTTGATTAATTTATGATCTGAAAGCGCATTCACATTCTTTCACATAAACTACACGTAACTATCTCAATATTTTTTTGTAGTATAAGGGTGAGCCAAGGATTAGGCTCACTTCATAATCAAATTCCCTTTCTTAAAACTTTCTAGAGAAAAGCCCTTTGTTCCCCGACAGAGGGCTTTCTCATGTTTAAGGAATCTAATACATAATTTCTTTCATTCCCATTAACAATCCTTCAATGTATCTCATAGACATAAAATTAAGTTATTGTTATAATGTAAAAAGGAAAGAAGTGTTTATTGTGAAACATCCAAAATTACGAATTAACGTTTATTCCAGTGCTGATAAAGTGGACGGACAAGGCGTTGGAAGCGCGTATGAGGAACAAGTTAAATTGATTAAAGAAGGAGAACCGGATCTTTTTGATGTCCGTGTGAATAAATGGAATTCGAGAGCGGATATCCAGCATTTTCATACGGTTGATCTTCAATTCTTTGTCAAAATGAAAAGCAGTACATGTTCAAATATTGCTTATTGTCACTTTTTGCCTGAAACCATGGAAGGGAGTTTACAGCTGCCCGGTCCAATAATGAAAATATTTGATTCGTATTTGATAAATTTCTATAAATCTGCCGATCGATTGGTAGTGGTGAATCCAAGCTTTATCCCGAAGCTGGTAAAACTCGGTATTCCGGAAAATCAGATTTATTACATTCCAAATTACGTTTCTAAAGATAAGTTTTATCGTAAATCCAATGAAGAACGAATTCAAATTCGAAAAAAGTACAACATTGATCCGGAAGCATTTGTTGTGCTGGGAGCCGGACAGGTTCAGACCCGTAAAGGGGTTTTGGAATTTTGTCAGGTAGCTGAAAAGCTTCCGGAGATTCAATTTGTATGGGCGGGAGGTTTTTCGTTCGGACGGATTACGGATGGATATGAAAAACTGAAAAAGCTCGAAGAGAATCATCCTGACAACGTTACATTCTTAGGTATTGTTCCGAGGGATGAAATGGTTGATATTTATAATATGTGTGATGTTCTCTTTGTCCCAAGCTTTAATGAATTGTTCCCGATGACAATATTGGAAGCATCGAATATCGAAGTTCCTATGGTTATAAGAGATTTGGATTTATATAAAGATATTCTCTTTGATCATTATTTAAAAGCCGATGATAACGAAGGCTTTATCCACTGTCTTCGCATGTTGAAAGAAGATCCTGAAACATATGAAAAATATCGGAAGGAATCAAAAGCTATCAGTGATTTTTATTCTAAAGAGCATGTATTAAAAATGTGGAAAGACTTTTACATCAGTGCTTATATTGAAAAGCGGAAACAGATAAAGAATAAGCGAAAGAACAGTAAACAGACTGAAAAATAAGCGGCAGGTGGATTATGAAAAAGAACAATTATTTCCTCAATTTTGGTTTAATCCTTGTATTTACAGGAGTTGTACTCTATTTCTCATTAAAAGACAATTTTTCTGAGGTAATGGGAGCCATTTCTAAAATGTCTCCTTTATGGCTGCTGATTGTTCTGTCCTGGGGTATTCTTTATACTGTAGTCTGGGGATTGGTTTACTTTGTGATGGGACGGAAATATGTTCCAGATTACAGTATTAAAAACGGAGCTATTGTTGCCTTTGTCGGAACTTTCTTTTCCGGTATTACACCGAGTAGTACCGGTGGACAGTTTGCTCAGGCTTATATTATGAAAAAGCAGGGAATCAAGGTTAGTGATGGTGCCAGCCTTTTGTGGGCGGATTTCATCATTTATCAAACGACAATGATGATTTATGTTACCATCATGTTCCTTTTGAAATTCTCTTATTACAGCCAGCAATCCGGATGGTTTAATATCATCTTATTGGGCTATTTTGTGAATGCGGTTGTCATCCTGGCATTATATACAATGGCATTATTCCCTAATGTCTATATTAAATTATCAGGCTGGGCAGCCAATTTCTTAGGTAAGATCCATATCGTTAAGGATCCGCAAAAGACACTGGATTCCTGGACATTACAGGTAAAGTCTTTTACCGGAGAAATTAAGAACCTTACAAAAGATAAAAAGACAATTGTTATATGTGCATTAATCAACGTTGTACGATTGACATTACTCTATAGCCTTCCGTATGTTATCGGACGGGCGTTAGGCATCGATCTTGCACCATCTAAGATTGTTGATGTAATCGCGTTGTCCGGATTTGTTACGATGGCAAACAGCTTTATCCCGGTTCCGGGTGCCAGCGGTGGAACTGAAATTGTATTCTCATTATTGTTTGGCCCACTCATGGGGAAACTTACAAGCGCTGTTATGATTTTATGGCGTTTCTCAACGTATCACATTATACTGTTGATTGGTGGAATCGTATTTGCGGTTGTCAAAGGCCGTTACGACAAGGAAGAAGCTGCAGCAAACCAGATGAATTTCTTTTCACCCGATTAATTAAGGGAGGGATTCTATGCGAATAGGCTTATTTACTGACGCATATCTGCCGGATATTAATGGCGTTGTTTCCAGTGTCGCCACTTTGAAAGAAGCCTTGGAAAAGCAGGGGCATGTTGTTTATGTGATTTCTAATCATCACAGTCCATCTGTTGTATTGGAAGATCATATTCTTCGCCTGCCCGGCATTGAATTAAAAAGATTTTACGGATATAAAATGTCTAGTCCTTTTCAATTTGTTGGAAAGGACTATGTCACTAAAATGGACTTAGACATTATTCATATGCAAACAGAAGCCGGTATCGGCTTTTTCGCACGTCATGTGGCCAAAGTGTTGAAGGTTCCTTTGGTTTATACGTATCATACGATGTATGAGGATTATACGCATTACGTGAACCCTTTGGATTTCGGAGCATTAGATACGGTTGAAAAGAAGGCGATTCGTTCGCTTTCCAGCATGATCGCAAACCGCACGCAGGCGGTTATTGCTCCCAGCCAGAAGACAAAAAATCGATTGTTAGAATATGGTGTTCACACACCTATTTTTGTCGTGCCGACAGGTTTGGATCTCAGTTTATTTGACCGCAAATCTTTAGACGAAAAAAGAGTTAAAGAAATACGTAATTCTTTAAATCTAGGCGAAGATGATCATGTTGTGGTATACGTAGGACGGATTGCTAAGGAAAAAATGATCAGCATTCCTATCAAGGCCGTTGCCTGCAGCGATGATCCGCGTCTCCATCTTGTGATCGTAGGAGGCGGCACGGATGAAGACTATTATCATAGGCTGGTGGAGGAATATCAGGTAGAAGACCGGGTTCATTTTTTGGGACGCAAACCTAAAGAAGACATTGCGTATTACTATGCGGCCTTTGATTGTTTTGTATCCGGTTCGTTATCTGAAACACAGGGTATGACATATATTGAAGCACTCGCAACTGGACTTCCGGTTTTTGGACGCCGTGATGAAGTGCTGGAAGATTTGATTGATGAAGGCAAGAGCGGTTATTACTTTGATGACGAAATAGAACTTGCTGAAAAATTCAAACAGTATTTTTCGATTGACAGAACTGAGAGAGAAAAGTTTATCCAGTATTGCGTCGATAAGGCGGCTCCTTATACTACCGAAGAATTTGCCAAAAATGTATTAAATGTATATTATTATGCAATACGCCAGCAGAATATCGCCTATACGATCCGAAATATTTCTTTGAAGCAGGATTATGTAGAGTTATCTATCTGGCGGGAGGGAGCTTTTAAGAAACTGTTACTTCCTCTTGAGGATTTCTATGAAATGGAATTATCGGTTGGACAGACAATCGATGCTTATCTTGTAGATGAATACATGGCCGTTCAACATTTGTTTATTGGAATGCAGAAGGCCAAAAGACGTGCCATGGCCAATGATTATACAATCTTGGAAATGCGCAATTACTGTAAAACAAAATTAGAAACCAACGATATGGAGACCGACGCAATTATTGAGGCTTTATTGGATGCAGGGCTCCTGGATGATTATCAATATGCCATGGAAAAGGCAAATTACTGGTTCTATTCCGGCTATGGTATTCCTAAAATTCAAAAGAAACTAAGGCTTGTCGGAATCGATGAAGCATATATTGAACAAGCGTGCAACGCTTTAGATAAAGAGCAGGAGCTTCACAATGCCGCTGAGGCAGCCAGAATGATTGCGCCTACTTTAACGGATCGAAGTATCAATAACGCTCGATGGGAACTGACCCAGAAGCTGATTGCCAAAGGATTTTCGTCCGATGTAGCCAGAGAAGCAAGCGATCAATTTGAATTTGAAATTGATTCTAATGCGGCTGTTCAAAATGCGGTTGATAAAGCGAAACGGTTGTATAAATCGATGGAAGAACCTCGGAGAACTGAAAAAATAAAAATCTATTGTTTAAGGAAAGGTTTCTCGCTTTCTGAAATAATGGATGCTTTGGAAAGAGAGGGATTAAATGATTAAGGATATTCAAGAAGAAGGGAAGGTTTCTCTTCTTTGTTTAATTACAAAGTGTGATAAAGGAAAAACAGCGAAAGATACTCCGTATCTTTCTTTAATATTGGAAGATGCATCGGGTGTTCTGGATGCGAAATTTTGGAATTTGACGGAAGAGATGATTTCCAAATATCATGTCGGAATGGTTGTCGAAGCCCAGGGTGATATTATTTTACACCGCAATGCACTGCAGATGCGGGTGCGCAAGCTGGTTGAACAGCCGGATGAGGACATTTCCAAATATGTCCGCGGTGCACCGATTCCCCGTGAAAAAATGCAGGAAGAAATCAATGGATATGTAGAATCCATTCAGGATGAGGAATTGCGTGTCATTGTCTCGCAGGTTCTGGAGGAATCCGAAAATGATTTCTATACTTATCCTGCTGCTACCCGTAATCATCACAACTATGTTGGCGGACTGGCTTACCATACGATTTCCATGATGCGTATGGCCATGGCTATTGAACAGCTTTATGACTGGCTGGATCACGATTTACTGGTAGCGGGTGTATTAATGCACGACATCGGGAAAATCGAAGAGTTATCCGAACCGGTTTTACCGGAATACACAACAGCCGGTAATTTGATCGGACATATTTCTTTGATGGCTTCCAGAATCGACCGCATCGCATGGGATTTAGGATTACAGGACAGTGAAAGCGTTCTGCTGCTTAAACATATGGTTTTATCCCATCATGGAAGAATGGAATTTGGCTCCCCTGTATTACCGATGATTCCGGAGGCAGAGGTGTTAGCTTCTATTGATAACTTAGATGCCAAATTATTTATGATGAAGGCATCTATGGAAGTGACAGATCCGGGTCATTTCGGACCTAAGGTTTTCGCATTAGAAAATCGCATGATTTATCGGCGAAAGGATGAAAAGAAATGAAAGTAGGATTTGTATCGTTAGGCTGCGCAAAAAATTTAGTAGACTCCGAACAGATTATGGGAATGCTTCGCTCCTATAATCATACAATCGTTCCAAAACCGGAGGATGCGGATGTGATTGTAGTAAATACCTGCGGTTTTATTGCACCGGCAAAAGAAGAATCGATCGATACCATCTTTGAGATGGCCCAATATAAAGAGAAAAACCATGGAAAGTTAATTGTATGCGGATGCCTTGCCCAGCGTTATAAAAAAGCGCTGGAGGAAGAAATTCCGGAAATTGATGCGGTAATTCCGATTCGCGATTACGGATCTTTTGCGAAGACCTTTGCCAGTGTTATGGGTCTTCCGATAGAAATAGAAGCCTTAAAGAGTGAGCGGGTACTGGCAGGAAATCCATGGCAGGCATATTGTAAGATATCGGATGGATGTTCTAACTGCTGCACATTCTGTGCTATTCCGTTAATCCGCGGACCTCAGAAAAGCCGTACGATGGAAGATATTTTGGAAGAGATAAGAGTTTTAAATTCTTATGGTATCAAGGAGTTAACTCTGATTGCTCAGGATACCACAAAGTACGGATTGGATAATTACGGAAAGCTGATGCTTCCGGAATTGATTCGTGACATAGATCAGATGGATGGTATTCACTGGCTGCGTATTCTGTATATGTATCCGGATGAAATTACCGATGAAATTCTGGATGCCATGAAGGCATCTAAAAAGGTGGTTCCGTATTTTGATATACCGATGCAGCACGCTTCGAATCGTCTTTTAGAAAAGATGAATCGAAGAGGCAGAAAAGAAGATGTCATTCGTGTAGTGAAAAAGATCCGCGAGATGTTTGATCATCCGATTTTGAGAACCACGGCGATTGTCGGTTTTCCTTCGGAAACGGAAGAAGAGTTTGAGGAGCTGGTTGATTTCATTAAAGAAATCCGCTGGGACCGTTTTGGTGCTTTTGCCTATTCCAGAGAAGAGGGAACACCTGCTTACAACATGGAAGATCAAATTGATGAAACAGTCGCAAACCGCCGTCTGGCACGATTAATGGAAGTACAGGAAGAAATTTCCTTAGAAAAGAATAAAGAGAACATCGGCCGAACATTGGAAGTGCTGGTCGAAGAAAAAGAGGCATTCAATAACCGTTATCGCGGACGTTCCTATGGGGATGCACCGGATGAAGTGGATGGTCAGGTTATCTTTACATCTGAAAAAGATTTAGCCTTAGGTGATTTTGTACAGGTGGAAATTACCGATGCCAAAACATATGATTTGATTGGTGTATGGAAAGAATCATAGGATTTGATCCCATTACGCATGGTAATGACACGGTTTTGATTGTTGGTTCAATGCCCAGCGTTGAAAGTTTAAAACAAGCGATGTATTACGCGAATCGAACAAATCGATTCTGGAAAATATTAGGGAATATTTTTGATGAGGAATATGAGACCCACGATCAAAAGCTGGCGCTTTTGAAAAAAGGACACATTGCCTTATGGGATATATGTCACACATGCATTCGTAAAGGAAGCATGGATGCCGACATCAAAGAAGTAGAACCCAACGATATTAAAGGGTTACTTATAAAGAATCCATCCATTCAGACGATTGTATGTAACGGTAAAACGAGTTTGAAATATATGAAAAAATATTTCCCGGAACTGGATGTAGTATCTATGCCTTCGACCTCTGCTGCCAATGCCAGATGGTCTTTGGAACAGTTGATTGAAAAGTACAAAACAATTTGGAGGAATACATATGAATAAACTCTATTGGGCAAAAGTAAAACCAAATGGGAAAGTCCCTTCCAAGAGACAGGAAGATGCAGGATACGACCTTTATGCCTGCTTTGATGAAGATTATATTGAGATTGCACCATTACATACTAAAATGGTTCCTTTAGGCGTTGCCAGTGCCTTTGATCCGGAATATGTCATGATTTTAAAAGAAAGAGGTTCAACCGGTACAAAAGGAATCGCTCAGCGCTCCGGTGTTATAGATTCCGGTTATCGCGGAGAGTATATTGCGCCTGTTACGAATGTGAATGATAAGCCAATCCGTATCGCAAAAAAAGAAATCGTTGATACATGGAGTGATGAACAAAAGGAAAAATATATTATTTATCCTTATGAAAAGGCTTTATGTCAGGGTGTATTGGTTCGTATGCCGCAGCTTGAAAGCGAAGAATTGGACTATGAATCCTTAAAAAATATTGAATCAAAAAGGGGGGCCGGAAAGTTAGGCAGCTCCGGAAAATAAGCTGATTTATGAATCAATTATTGGCTTCAGATAAACTGGTTAGTATTTATAACTAGCCAGTTTTTAGTGAAAAATAGAGGCTCTTATGTCTTCGGTTTTAAAAGAGATCTTGATGTTAATTGAAGATTGTGATCTAATTATTAAAACAAACGGAATGAGAGGCTATAGTATGGGATATACGATTGAACCAATGTCATTGGTAAATTTTTTAGATGGCAATCAGTTAAAGCTTCCAAGGTTTCAACGGAAGGCTACCTGGGATAAAAAACAAAACTTTGAATTAGCAGTGAGTGTTTTTCAAGACTATCCAGTCGGGGTAGTCATTGTCAATCAAGAAAGAGATGCTGGTTGGTTGCTGGATGGACGACAAAGAAGAAATGCTTTGCAGACCATGAGGGAAAATCCAGTTGAGTTATATGAATGGGCACGTACATATCTTGCATTTAAAAATACAGCAGATGATAGCGAAGTAAGAAATGCATATTGGAATAAAGTTGAAAAATATCTTGTCACCGAAGAACAAAGAGAAAGTGACACAGACCAACAGCCATATGAAGGTGAAGAAGACAATATTCCTGATTCTTTCGATAGTGAAAAGCAAAGAAAAGGATTAAATATTCTTTTGGATTTGATTTTAATGGTTCACCAGAATAAAAAAGATGGAAGCAAATGGGAGAAGAATTTCGACTTTACTAAATATACAAAAAAACTAAAATATGCTCCGGAGAGGAATAATTACAAAATTGAACCCAGATTGCTTAGAAAGTTTATTTTAGATATTTATGATGCCACCGAAAAACGTAGTGCAGAGTTACTTACTGAAACCAACGTTTATGAGTATTTCAATGATAATACCTATATAACAGATGAAGATAATTTTAAAAAAGAATTGTCAAAAAGGTGGAGCGATATAAAGAAAAGCATTCAAACAATTGGAGAATCAGAAAAAATCTTTAATGATGGAAGAATTGGTATTATTCGTTTAACAAATGCATCTCCATTAGATGCACAAAATATTTTTTCTAGAATTAATAGAGGAGGAACTCAACTTAAGGCTGAAGAGTTGTTATCGGCCAAGCCATATTGGAATAAAAAAGTTAATGTTTTAGATCAAAATGTCATTAGTATGGTCAAAGACATGTACAGAAGACTGGAAATTGACGCTCCCGATACTGTGGTACGCTGGGATATGGCCGCGATAATGCTTTCTCGAATCGATAAAAACCATTTAATTTTTGATAATTACGATGATAAAAATTCTTCGCTTTCTATGGATAAATTAAGCATGGGATTTAAGTTGATTAGCTCTATTTATGACAAGGGAATGTCTGCAAAATCAGTTATCGAACTCGAAAATAATGAGAATATTAATTGGGATTTAGATATTGATAAAATCGTTAATGAATTAAATACAGTTATTAATATTTTAGAAACAGATTCATTTTTTAACTATCTACTTAGCTGGAAACAGCCTATGAGTAAACTGTTAGGTAATGCGATTGCTTTGGAGTTTATAACTGTGATGCATAAAGATTGGAAAGACAGAGGTAAACCAGTAGTTTCTTCCGGGGAATTGAAGGCACTGATTAAAGATGGAAGAGCACTATTTGACCGATTAGTATTTGAATATTCAACGAAAGTATGGCGGGGCTCTGGTGATTCTAAAATGCATAACGATATTAAAGATTGGAAAACTAGAATTAAATCAAGAGTAAGTAAGGATGAATGGAAGGATTTTATAAGTAAAGCTTGCCATGGCATGTATAATGGACAGCAGACTACTAAAAAATTGTTAACACCGGTACTTTACTATTCTTATGTGTTAAATTTGCAATCCCCTATTCACACAGGCAATACTCAATTTGAGGTTGATCATATTATCCCACAGGAATCATTTGTAGGAAGTGCTATCACTAATCAACAAATAAAAGATAGTTTAGCAAATTTTGCATTGTTACCGAAAAAAGATAATATTAAAAAAGGATCTAAGACACTGAACTCAATAACTGATAATTGGTTAAAAACAGAAGTAGCAGCATACACAGGAATAAAACTCGACGATTTTGATAAATATTCTGATTATACTCATTTAGACGAATTTGTTTCTGAACGTGAATCAATAATGGTTGAGATTTTTTCAACCAAAAGAGAATCTATGTTAATTAATTAATATTATAAAAGTGCTATTTCAAAACATTATATACAATATTATATCAACAATGAAAAAGCTGAAATCTGACGATTTGTCGGACTTCAGCTTATTTTATTCAATCGCATCTACGACATCGGTCGTAAATTTTTTCTCCAGAGGCGGAATTTCATCAATCTTATACGGTGTCATCTGATATACGATGTAGTTGAGCCAATTGGAGTATAACAGGTTGGCAGAACTTCTCCAGGATTGGATAGGTTCTTTGGAGTCATCGTTATCCGGATAATAATTCTTTGGGACTTCAATCGGAAGTCCTTTATTTTTATCACGGAGATATTCCTTTTCCAATGTCCTTTTATCATATTCGGAATGCCCTGTCACGAAGATCTGTCTGGCACCCTGATTAGATACACAATAGATACCGGCTTCCTTTGAAGAGGCCAAGACCTTTAAATAAGGGCACTGGCGGATTTCATCTTCATCACTGACAGTGTGGCGGGAATGCGGAACCATAAAGGAGTCATCAAATCCTCTAAACAGGATGGATGTCTTTCTTTCTACCTGATGAGGGAATACGCCAAACAGCTTTTTTTCTAAAGGAATCTTATCGATTCCGTAGTGATAATATAATCCTGCCTGAGCTCCCCAGCAAATATGAACGGTTGAATAAACATGCGTTTTTGACCATTCCATTACCTGACACAGCTCATCCCAATATTCGACTTCTTCGAACTCCATCTGTTCAACAGGAGCCCCTGTAATCACAAAGCCATCGTAGTAACGATTCTTTACTTCATCAAAAGTATCGTAGAATTTCAACATATGTTCTGCAGATATATTTTTCGAAACGTGTGATTTCATCTGCATTAAATCCAATTCTACATGAATGGGTGTGTTACCTAATAGTCTGGCAAACTGTGTTTCGGTTTCGATTTTAGTTGGCATCAGATTCAACAACAATATTTTTAAAGGGCGGATTTGTTGGGTATCTGCTCTTCTCTGGGTCATGACAAAGATGTTCTCTTCAGTTAATGTTTTATGCGCCGGAAGATCATTTGGGATAATTATCATTTTAAAGCCCCCTTCTATACTGATAGAGTATATTGTATCAAAAAATGTAAAAAAATGGTAATCAATTGATTTAAGAGGGATTATGTTCACACAGACGTATTGTTTTGTATTAAAATGAATTTATGAAAATGGGTTCAATTAAACGAAGAGTATTTATTGGTGCTACTGTGATTACCGTAGGACTAATGTTAATTATGTTAGTGGTGAGTTATTCGGCATGCCGTGATCTTGCCTTTGGTGTTTATGGGGTCAGCGTGGAAATTACGGCAGATAATTTATCGGAAGATGATGATGTGCAGGCATATACCAGGGTTTTAGCTAAAGATGTAATGGATGTTTATAATTCAGATGCGGAAGTAAAAGATTATTCATCGGTTATGCAAAGTGATGCGTATCTTAACCTGATTAAGTATCTCAACAGCTTTCGAAAGACAAATTCGATTAAATATTTGACCGTTGTTACGGTTGATGAAGAAAAAGGAGTATATGTATTTCTTGCTGATGCGGATGCGTATGAAAATCTGACGGGCAGCGTCAGTTATCCGGGCGATTCCTGGAAATTGACAGATGAGGAATTAGATCTGTATAGAGAACACCAGGTTGTCTTACCAGCGCATGTTACCAACATGGATAAACATGAAGATTATCTATGCAGTGCCGCCAGTGCCGTAAGAGGTGTGGATGGTAAACCGGTTGCCTTTGTGGTCGCAGATTTATCTTTGACGGAAATGCAGGAAAGAGCAAGGAAGTCAACTATTCTTTATGCGCCTTACCTTATTGCGATTATTTTCGCAATGGGTATGATTGCGGTATTCCTAGCCGGTCATTATTTGATACAGCCTTTGGAAACAATCACTACTGCATCCAATCGATTTATCAAGAACTGTAAAAATAACGAAGAAGGACCGACAAGTTTCTTCAGTAATTTGCAGGTAGAAGCAGGCGGAGAAGAAATTGTTCAACTCTCACAATCTCTGTCTATTCTGGAGTCGCAGTTAAATGAATATATTACGAACTTAAAGGAAGTCACAGAAGAGAATGCCCGTATCCATACGGAGTTAAGTCTGGCATCTAAAATTCAAAGCAGTATGTTACCGGATATACCGGACTCTGATAAATATGATATTTATGCCATGATGTTACCGGCAAGAGAGGTTGGTGGAGACTTCTACGACTTTATCGAGCTGGATGATACACATGTTGCTCTGGTTGTTGCGGATGCATCCGGTAAAGGTGTTCCTGCATCGCTTGTGGTGACCAATGTGAAGGCAAGAATTCACAGCCTGGTTTACACGATGAGCACACCGGGAGAAGTACTACATGCTTTAAACAACATTATCTGTAAGGATAATACTATGAACATGTTTGTGACGATGTGGCTTGGTTATGTTGACTTAGCTAACGGAACATTGATTTATGCCAATGCCGGACATGAAAATCCTGCTCTTTTCCAAAATGGGGAATGGAATTATCGAAAAGAGAAACATGGCTTAGTCTTAGGCGGAATTGAAAACATGACTTATGAAAATTTCACGGTACAGTTGGAAGCAGGGGATATGATCTTCCAGTATTCCGATGGAATTACGGAAGCTCAAAATATCGAGGGTGAACAATTCAAAGCTGAAGGCTTAATGAATGTTCTGAAGGAAACAAATACTTCCAGGTCATTGAATGTTGTGGATAGAGTAACCGAGCGCATATTAGAGTTTGAAGACGGTACCGAACAATTTGATGATATTACGATGTTGTGTTTCCAATATAAGGATGTAAAAACCGCAGTATTTGAGGCTAAGAAAGAAAATTTAGATACAGTCATCGAATTTGTTGACGAAAATATTCACTGTTCGATGAAAACGCAGATGCAGATTAATTTAGCTGTGGAAGAAATCTTTGTGAATATTGCCTGCTATGCATATGGAGATAAGCAGGGTACAGTAACTGTTAAGGTTGCTAATTATAAAAATGAAGCAGAGATTACCTTTATGGATTCCGGTATTCCGTTCGATCCGCTCCAAAAAGAAGATCCGGATGTTCATCTTTCCAGCGAAGAACGTCAAATCGGCGGATTGGGTATTTTTATCACAAAAAATATTATGGATGAAATCCGTTATGAGTACAAAAATGATATGAATCAGTTGTATATGCGGAAATGTTTCGATAAAATAGGAACGAATAAAAAAAATAATTAGTAGTAATTGACAGCAGTATAATCTCAAATATAGGAGGCAGTATGGAATTAAAGAGCAATAGAGAAAATGATAAATTAACAGTATGTCCTGTAGGTAAAATGGATACAAATTCTTCTCCGGAAGTGGAAAAATTTTTGGATTCTTCATTAGATGGAGTAACAGAGCTTGTGTTTGATTTTTCTGAATTGGATTATATTTCTTCAACCGGTCTGCGCGTCCTTCTCAGTGCTCAGAAAAAAATGAACCAGCAGGGAAGCATGAAGGTTACAAATGTTAAACCGGAAGTAGAGGAAATCTTAGAACTTACAGGATTTACGGAAATCTTAACAATTGAATAAAAAAAGATGGAGGAAATAAATAAAATTTCCTCCATTATTTTTTAAGCAGCATCTAATGCCTGAGCTAAATCGGCAATTAGATCTTCAGCATCTTCTAAGCCGCAGGAATAACGAACCATATCCGGAGATACGCCGGCAGCTACTAATTCTTCGTCTGTCATCTGACGGTGAGTTGAGCTTGCAGGATGCAGGCAGCATGTTCTGGCATCGGCAACATGGGTTTCAATGGCAGCGACTTTTAATCCTTTCATGAAGGCTTCGGCAGCTTTTCTTCCACCTTCAATTTCAAAGGATACTACACCGCAGGATCCCTTTGGCAGATATTTCTGTGCTAAAGGATAATAAGGATCGCTTTCCAGTCCGCTGTAGTGTACTGTACGGATCTTTGGATGGCTTTCAAGGAATTTGGCAACCTTTAATGCGTTTTCGCTGTGGCGAGGCATACGTACATGCAGGCTTTCCAATCCAAGATTTAAATAGAAGGCATTCTGCGGAGACTGAATACTTCCTAAGTCACGCATGATCTGCGCTGTAGCCTTTGTGATAAAAGCACCTTCTAAACCGAAACGTTCGGTATAAGTAATTCCATGGTAAGATTCATCCGGTGTTGTTAAACCAGGGAATTTGTCCGGATATTTGGTCCAGTCGAATTTACCGGAATCTACGATAGCGCCACCGACTGCTACACCGTGTCCATCCATATATTTTGTGGTGGAATGAGTAACGATGTCTGCACCCCATTCAAATGGACGGCATAATACCGGAGTCGCAAAAGTATTATCAACGATTAACGGAACGCCATGCGCATGAGCAGCTTTCGCAAACTTTTCAATATCTAAAACAGTTAATGCCGGGTTGGCGATTGTTTCACCAAATACAGCTTTTGTGTTTGGCTTAAATGCGGCATTTAATTCTTCTTCTGTGCAATCCGGAGATACGAAGGTAAAATCAATACCCATACGGCGCATTGTCACATTGAATAAGTTGAAGCTTCCGCCATAGATGCTGGAAGACGATACGATGTGATCGCCGGCAGATGCGATATTAAATACGGCAAAGAATGTAGCAGCCTGTCCGGAGCTTGTCAACATGGCGGCTGTTCCGCCTTCTAATGCGGCAATTTTTGCGGCTACAGAATCATTGGTTGGATTTTGTAGGCGGGTATAGAAATAACCGGAAGCTTCTAAGTCAAACAGTTGACCCATTGCCTCACTGGTAGCGTATTTGAATGTAGTACTTTGTACAATAGGAATCTGACGCGGTTCTCCGTTTCCCGGAGTATAGCCGGCTTGAACACATTTAGTTCCTAGACCTTGTGACATAATAAAAACCCTCTTTCTATTTACTAATAAAAGAATTTTAACACAAAAGACCTCTCTATGGTTAGAGAACATTTATTCAACTCTATAACCTTTTGAATGAAACTGTATTAATTGAAAACGAAACTAATATTTGGTAACATGGACTTATGAATAACAGACAGGCTAGAATTATTGAATTATTGGAAGAAGAAAAACGCATTGAAGTAACCCGCTTATCCCAATTGTTGAAGGTATCTCAGGTGACAATACGAAAGGATTTAGATGTATTAGAAACAAACGGTATTGTCAAAAGGGAACACGGATATGCTGCGTTAAATGACAGCGATGATATTAATTTACGCTTAGCATATAAATTTGAAACTAAACAGAAAATCGCTAAAGCGGCTGCCAATCTGGTGCAGGACGGACAGACCGTTATGATTGAATCCGGTTCAAGCTGTGCCCTGTTAGCCCAAGAGCTTGCAACGACAAAAAAGGATATTACCATCATCACCAATTCTGCTTTTATCGCAGGATATATACGAAAGATATCCAATGTATCCATTATTTTACTGGGTGGCCAGTACCAGAATGAATCCCAGGTCATGGTAGGCCCCCTGGTTGCTGAATGCGCCCATAATTTTTTTGTGGATATATTGTTTGCCGGAACGGATGGATATGTCTCGGGCAGCGGATTTACCGGAAATGATTTTATGCGCGCCCAGGCTGTCCGCGATATGGCAAGACAGGCTCGTGAAGTTGTTCTGGTGACAGATAGCTCTAAGTTTACCAAGACAGGCGTTGTGGCACTTGTCGATCTGCATCAAATCTCTAAAGTAATTACCGATCAAGGTATACCGGAAAACATAAAAGAGGAATTGGAGCAGAACCAAATTCAACTCATCACAATATAAAACAGCAGGAGAATGAATCCTGCTGTTTTTAGAAGAAACAATCAAGTCCCTTATCAATAAATACTTGTTTATAATCTTTCAAATCTTCTTTTTGAAGTGCTTTAACTCCTTTGTAGGCATATTCACGATTCAACATTTCATACTTGCGTTCTCCAAATTGATGGAAAGGCAGTAACTGAACTTTCGCGGCATGCACTTCTAACAATAAGTCAGCCAATCCTTTGGCATCTTCTAATGTTTCATTAAACCCCGGAATAACAGGAATACGCGGTAGGACCTCTATACCCTGCTCAATCGCCCATTTTAAGTTCTCTTTGATTAAATCATTATAGACGCCGGTTCCGTCAAAATGTTTCTGTCTATCATACTGTTTCACATCAAATAATAATAAATCAAACAATACCGCTAATTCTTTAAATGTTTCCTGCGGGATGTATCCTGTAGTTTCAATCGCAAGATGAAGCTTGTGCTTTTTTAATTCCGGTAACAGTTCCTTTAAGAATTCCGGCTGTACCATTCCTTCTCCTCCGGAAATCGTAATTCCGCCACCGGATTCTTCATAGAATACCTGATCCTGCAGACAGATATCTACAATTTCTCTCACAGTTCTTGATTCACCTTCGTGTTCAAGAGCATCCTGCGGGCAGTTTCCAACGCATGTCAGACAGCCAACGCACTTTGTGTCATCAATTAGGATTTTACCGTCAACATGTTTTATGGCCTGTGTAGGACAATTGTTTACACACTTTTGGCAGTGTACGCATTTTCGGGAATCCCAGAGGATCTGAACCTTTGTAAGCTGGCTTTCCGGGTTAGCGCACCATTTGCACCGAAGTGGGCAGCCTTTTAGAAAAACAGTGGTGCGGATACCGGGTCCATCATGAATACTGAATTTTTGAATATTAAATGTGATACCTTTTTTCATAATTTTTCTTCCTTACGATACTATAGTACCATATCTTATCGTTTCGTCAATAATAAACTTACGAATGAAAGCAAATATAATTTCGAATAAAAAAAATATTGACATATTTGAAAATAATGTTACGATATAATCACAAAACGAAATCAATATAGATTTCGAATGAAAGATAAAAGGAGAAAACCTATGGAAAATCGTGAACATTTTGGAAGCTTAACAGAAAGAATGCAGGCTTATCGTGAAAGCGTATTGGACAAAAAACCATATATCGATGCCCAGCGTGCACTGCTGGCAACGGAGGCATATCGTGAACACCTTGAAAAACCGGCAGTTATGCGCCGTGCCTTAATGGTCAAAAATATTTTGGAAAAGATGCACATCTATATTGAAGATGAAACCATTCTGGTAGGAAACCAGGCATCTTCCAATAAGGATGCTCCGATTTTTCCTGAATATACACTAAAGTTTGTTATTGATGAACTGGATCTGTTTGAAAAAAGAGATGGGGATGTTTTCTACATTACCGAAGAAACAAAACAACAGCTTCGTGAAATTGCTCCTTTCTGGGAAAAAATCTGTTTAAGGGCAAAAGGGGAAGCTTTGATTCCGGAAGAGATGAAGCCGTACATGGATACCGGTTTCTTCGGAATGGAAGGTAAGTTAAATGCCGGTGATGCCCATATCGCAGTGGACTATGCCAACGTATTAAAGGTTGGTTTAAAGGATTATGAAAGAAGAGCCAGAGAATATAAGGATAACCTGGATTTAACCGATCCGGAATCCATCTCAAAATACCAATTCTATAAGGCAGTGCTTATCGTCATTGAGGCGGTAAAAAACTTTGCCCACAGATATGCCGTGCTGGCTCGAGAGAAAGCACAGAGTGCAGATACTTTACGCCGCATTGAATTGTTAAAAATCGCGGACATCTGTGATCGAGTACCGTATGAACCGGCAGCTTCATTCCATGAAGCTGTGCAGTCTACCTGGTTTATTCAATTGATTTTACAGATTGAATCAAACGGGCATTCATTATCTTACGGTCGTTTTGATCAATATGTATATCCGTATTTCAAGAAGGATATGGAAGAAAATAAAATTACGGAAGAAGAAGCTGTTGAGTTACTGACAAACTTATGGATCAAAACATTAACTATAAATAAGGTTCGCTCTCAGGCACATACTTTCTCTTCTGCAGGAAGTCCGATGTATCAAAATGTTACCGTAGGAGGACAGACTCCGGATGGTAAAGATGCAGTAAACCGCTTATCCTTTTTGGTGCTCAAATCAGTTGGACAGACACGCCTGCCGCAGCCAAACTTAACGGTTCGCTATCATCGAAATATCAACCAGGCTTTTATGGATGAGGCCTTAGAAGTATTAAAACTGGGAACCGGTATGCCGGCTTTCAACAGCGATGAAGTCATCATTCCTTCCTTTATGGAAAAGGGTGTCAAAAAAGAAGATGCCTATAACTACTCCGCTGTCGGATGTGTTGAAACGGCCGTTCCGGGCAAATGGGGATATCGCTGTACCGGAATGAGCTACATCAATTTCCCAAGAGTATTATTGGCAATCATGAATAACGGAATTGATATGACTTCCGGTGTCCGTTTTGTAACGGATAGAGGCAATTTTAGAGATATGGAATCCTTTGAACAGTTAATGGAAGCCTGGGATAAGGGTATCCGTGAAATGACAAGAGCCAGCGTTGTGATTGAAAACGCTGTAGATATCGCCAGTGAAAAAGAAGTGCCGGATATTTTGTGTTCTACTTTAACACAGGATTGTTTAGGCCGAGGCAAAACCATTAAGGAAGGCGGAGCCATCTATGATTATATCTCCGGCTTGCAGGTAGGAATTGCGGATATGGCAGACAGCCTTGCAGCGATTAAAAAGCTGGTATTTGATGATCATAAATTGACGCAGGATGAGTTGATGACAGCATTGGAAACCGATTTTGAAGGTGAGAATGGTGAAAGAATTCGTCATATGTTAATAAACGATGCCCCGAAGTATGGCAACGATGATGATTATGCTGATCAGATGATTGTAGATGCCTACGCTAGTTATATCGATGAAATGAAGAAATATCCAAATACAAGACACGGACGCGGTCCGATCGGCGGAATCCGCTATGCAGGAACTTCTTCCATCTCGGCCAATGTCGGACAGGGATTTGGTACCATGGCAACACCTAACGGACGTCATGCCCATGATCCATTGGCAGAAGGCTGTTCTCCGGCTCATTCGATGGATAAACACGGACCGACTGCCGTATTTAAATCGGTATCGAAATTACCGACACATGAAATTACCGGTGGTGTTTTATTAAACCAGAAAGTAACACCGGCCATGTTGTCGACCGAGGAAAACACAAAGAAATTAGAGATGATTATTCGCACCTTCTTCAATCGTTTGGAAGGATATCATGTTCAATATAATGTAGTAGATAAAGCTACTTTATTAGATGCTCAGGCTCACCCTGAAAAGCACAAAGATTTGATTGTACGTGTTGCGGGATACAGTGCATTCTTCAATGTACTTTCCAAGGCAACCCAGGACGATATTATCGGAAGAACGGAACAGGTACTATAGGAGGAAAGAAAAATGAAGTTATGTATCGATCACGCAGATGTTAACGCAATTCGCAGAATTTATGAGTATTATCCAATTGACGGTGTTTCTACCAATCCTACGATTCTGGCAAAAAGCGGCAGAGAGCCTTATGAAGTATTAAAGGAAATCCGCGAGATTATCGGTGATGATGGCGAATTGTTCGTGCAGGTTGTTGCGGGTACGGCAGAAGGCATGGTAGAAGATGCATACCGTATTATTAAGGAAACCGGTAAAAACACATTGGTAAAGATTCCGTGTGTACCGGAAGGCTTTAAGGCTATGAAGTTTTTGAAAAAGGAAGGTATTCGTTTTATCGGTACTGCCATCTATACTCCGATGCAGGCCTTTATAGCCGCAAAGTGTGGGGCTGAATATGTGGCTCCTTATGTAAACAGAATTGATAATATGGGATTTGACGGTGTTCAGGTATCGAAGGATATCCATGATATTATGGTCAACAACAACCTTGACTGCGGTTTGTTGGCGGCAAGCTTTAAAAATTCCCAGCAGGTACTGGAACTGGCAAAGTATGGCGTTAAAGCGGCAACAGTAGCTCCGGATGTGATTGATGGAATGTTTAAAAATCCGGCCATTGATGCAGCGGTGGTCCAATTTAATAAGGATTTTGAAGGTTTAGTCGGACCCGGCAAAACGATGAAAGATTGTTAAGCAGAGATACTTTGTATCCTGCTTTTTTGTTGATCAAACATGATAAGATAAAGATAAGAAGAGGATGGTATTATGCATAAACAAGATATTGTATACATTACAGGACACCAAAATCCCGATACAGATTCAATTGCTTCTGCCATCGCCTATGCTTACCTGAAAAATCAAACGGGAATGCATGCGGCTGCATGCCGACTGGGCAATTTGAATTCAGAGACAGAATATCTATTAAACCGCTTTGGCTTTGAGACACCGATGTTACTCAAGGATGCAAGAATTACCCTTGCCGATCTTGTGATTGATGAGCCATATGCGATAACTCCGTATACAACAGTACGGGAAGCCATTCAATTGATGGAAAAGTACAATCGACCGTCCTTTGCGGTTTTACATGAGGATCATACCCTGGCCGGGTATGTATCCAAAAGTGATCTGGCCAATATCGGTTTGGGAGATACCGCTGCTGAAATCGAATTGTTGAGGCATACCTCGGTTGATGAAATCGCCAGGGCTATTGATGGTACCATCATATATACGGATGAAGACTATCATTATGACGGTAGAACTTCCATTGTTGCTCTAAATCAATACAAGGTTGCCAATTATTCCGTAGAAAACCGCATCGTCATTGTAGGAAATGATGCCGATGCCCAGAAAGAATTAATTCAAAAAGGTGCAGGAATGTTGATTGTGGTATGGAGCGATTCCATTGATGAATCGGTGCGTGAGCTCGCAAGGAAGTACCACTGTCCTTTGATTATATCCGGACATGGGGCCATGAATACCAGCCGTTATTTATTTTTAGCACCGCCGGTGCGTCTTATCATGACTAAGGAGGTTGTTTCTTTTAAAGATTCTGAGTTCGTGGAAGATGTAAGGGCTAAAATGCTTAAAACCAGATATCGCAGTTATCCGGTACTGGATGAAAAGGAAAGACTGATTGGTTATGTATCCAGATTCCATATTTTACATGAGAACAATAAGAAAATCATATTAGTGGATCATAATGAATTTTCTCAATCGGTAAAAAATATCGATAAAGCGCAAATCTTAGAGGTAGTTGATCACCATCGAATTAACGATTTTGCGACCAGTCAGCCCATCTCGTTTAGAAACGAAATTATCGGCTCCTGTGCCGCGATCATTGCCACCATCTTTAAGGAAAATCAAATTGAGATTCCGAATAATTTAGCCGGTTTACTTCTGGGGGCTATTCTTTCAGATACATTGATTTTCCAGTCACCGACTACGACAAAAAAAGATATTGAAGTAGCACATCGATTGGCACAAACAGCAGGTTTAGATATCGATGTATTCGCAAAGGAGATGTTTTCAAAGTCTGCTTCAAGTGAGAAGCAGACCATCTATGAAATGTTGATACAGGATATCAAGTATTTTGATCTTAACGGTACCAGGACGATGATTTCCCAAATCATTGTTCCGTCGATTGAATCAATCGCAAAAAGGGAAAGTGAAATCTACCATGATATGGAGATATTAAATGATCAAAAAGAATTGGATTTATTGGTGGTATGTTTCACTTCTGTGATTGAAAATGGATCTGTTTTCTATATCGTTGGAGATGGAGCTAATAAGGTAATCGATGTATTCCAAAACGGAAAGATTCAAAAGGGAATTTTTTCCCGAAAAAAACAGATGGTTCCGATGTTGATGGAGGCTCTTGGTTAGAAAGGTACAATTTTATATTGTATCTTTTTTTTATAGTGCTTCAAATTTGACATATACCCCCCGAGGGTATATATTTGTTGCGAGGTGAGAACATGACAGACGTTCATTATAAACATAAACCAAGAAGCGATGAAGAAGTGAAACAGCTTAAGAATCGAATTCATCGAATTACCGGACAGTTAAACGGTATTGAAAAGATGTTGGACGAAAACCGCTATTGCGGGGATATTTTGATTCAGATCGCAGCTGTAGAAAAAGCCTTGGAGTCATTTGGATATATTGTCTTGTCTAATCATCTGAAAACCTGTGTAACACAGGATGTTCTGGATGGAAAGAATGAGACCATGGATGAAGTCATGGATATGATAAAGAAGTTAAAGTAGGTGATAAAATGCAGGAAACATTTAATGTGACAGGGATGACCTGTGCAGCCTGCCAGGCCAATGTCACCAAAGCAGTATCCGGGGTAAACGGTGTAAGTGCCGTCGATGTATCATTACTGGGAAATTCTATGAAGGTGGATTATGACCCGGATACGGTAGACCCTGATACAATCTGTCAGGCAGTATCTAATATTGGATATGGGGCTTCCTTAAAAGGGGCCAATAAAACGGAGAAAAACAGCTTGCGAAGTGAATGGGAGAGCCGTCAAAAGGAAGCGGAGCTCCAGCAGAAGGCTGCCAAAAAGCGTTTGATCTGGTCTGTTGTTTTGATGATTCCGTTGATGTATATCGCAATGGGAGAAATGATGGGATTACCTATGATTCCTATTCTTGCGGGTATGGAAAACATGATGATCAATGTATTGGTTCAGATTATTTTATCCACAATCATTATGATTATTCAGCGTAATTTCTACATCCACGGATTCAAGGCATTAATCAAAAGAGCTCCGAATATGGATTCTTTAGTTGCGGTAGGATCATCGGCTTCGTATGTATTCGCATGGGCAAATACGTTAGTCATGGCATATGCGCTTGGAAGAATGAATATGGAGATGGCGCACTCAGCTATGATGCGGGGCATGTATTTTGACTCGGCTGCGATGATTGTAGCTTTAGTCAGTGTAGGTAAATATTTGGAGTCCTTATCGAAGGCAAAGACCGGAGATGCGTTAAGCAAGTTAGTCGACTTAGCCCCTAAACAGGCGCATGTTATACGTAACGGCAATGAAATTATGATCAACAGCGAAGATGTAACGAAAGGCGATGTTGTTGTGATTCGTCCCGGTGAGAGCATTCCCGTTGACGGTAAAGTGATTGAAGGCGTAGGGTATCTCGACCAATCTGCCATTACCGGTGAGAGCCTGCCTGTTACCAAGCGGGCTGGGGATGAAGTGATTTCTGCCACGATCAATACCAACGGTACCTTCCGTTTTGAAGCGACCAAGGTTGGCGATGATACAACGCTGGCAAAGATTATTCGTCTTGTCGATGATGCAGGTAACTCCAAAGCTCCGATTGCCAGAGTTGCGGACAAGGTTGCCGGCGTGTTTGTTCCAATTGTGATCGGAATTTCTGTTGCAACATTGATTATATGGATGTTGATAGGGGCTGATTTTACCTTTGCCTTAACCTGCGCGATCAGTGTGCTGGTGGTTTCCTGTCCATGTGCTTTAGGTTTGGCAACACCGGTTGCGATTATGGTAGGAACCGGTAAAGCTGCCCAATATGGGATTTTAGTGAAAAATGCAGAGAGTTTAGAGAATTTACAGAATATCGATACCATTGTATTAGATAAAACCGGAACGATCACAAAAGGTAAGATGTCGGTACAGGATGTACTTGCATACGGTACCGATCAAAATAAGCTGATTCAAATTGCCGGAGCACTGGAAGAAGGTTCTGCCCATCCGTTGGCACAGGCAATATCTGAGTACGCCAGGAAAAAATCAAATATCCGCTTACATACAGAGCAATTTGAAGAGGTATCCGGAAAAGGAGTGAAGGCTCTGGTCGATGGCCGAATGGCTTATACCGGTAATCTTTCTTTTATGAGTGAGCTGGGTGTTGAGGTAACAGAATCTGTAAAAAAAGATATGGAGCAATTTGCCTCTCAAGGAAAAACACCGATATTATTTGCCGATGAATCAAAGGTCATTGGAATGATGACGGTATCCGATACTGTTCGTGCCGCTTCTGCCAGGGCAATCCGGGAATTTAAGAAAAAAGGCATTCATACAGTCATGTTGACAGGGGATAATGCACTCACTGCCAAAGCCATTGCCCAATCCGTAGGAATAGATGAAGTAATCAGTGAAGTACTTCCTGCCGATAAGGAATCAAAAGTACGTTCGCTGCAGGAAGCAGGCCGTAAGGTAATGATGGTTGGCGATGGCATTAACGATGCCCCGGCATTGATGCGTGCCGATATCGGTGCAGCCATTGGCGCAGGAACGGATATCGCCATGGATTCTGCGGATATTATCCTTGTAAAGGATTCATTGATGGATGTAAATACGGCGATTGATCTTAGCCGTAAGGTCATCTCAAATATTCATATGAATTTATTCTGGGCTTTCTTCTATAATGTGATTGGTATTCCTATCGCAGCCGGATTATTTTATCCGGTATTTGGATGGCAGATGTCTCCGATGTTTGGAGCAGCAGCTATGTCTTTAAGTTCCGTATGTGTCTGCACAAATGCGCTGCGCTTACGCTGGTTTAAGCCGGAAGTTGAAGTAAATGAGGAAGTAGAAGAAGACCCAATTATCGAAGAAAAAAGTGCTCCTGAGATTATTTCCGAATACCAAATCGAAGGAATGATGTGTGAACATTGCGTTGCACGGGTAAAAAAGGCATTGGAATCCATTGACGGAGTTATAATGGCAGATGTATCTTTGGATAAGAACGAAGCCATCGTTCATTCTACCTGTGAGATTGATAAATCTACTGTACAGAAAGCTGTTGAAAATGCCGGATATGTTTTGGTAGATGACACTCCTGTTCAAAAGACGATTGTGGTAGAGGGCATGATGTGTGAACATTGTGTAAATAGAGTAAAAACGGCACTGGAAAAAGTAGAAGGTGTAAAAGAAGCAGATGTTCAACTGGAAGGTGGAATTGTGAACCTTCTTCTTACAAAGCCAATCGAAGATTTGGTGTTGAAACAGGCAATAGAAGATGCCGGATATACAATGACAGAAAAGGAGGAAGAAAAAATGTCAGAAAAAGTAATGGTTGTTGAAGGGATGATGTGCAAAAATTGCGCTGCTCATGTAAAGAAAGCTTTAGAAGGTGTGGATGGTGTAAATGAAGCAACGATTGATCTAGATGCCAAAAAAGCACAGATTAAGCTTTCAAAAGATGTTGCGGAAGCAGATTTATTTAAGGCAGTAGAAGAAGCCGGATATAAACCTGTATCGATTGAATAGGCGGTGATTTTACCGCTTTTTCTTTTTTTGTGAAACTTAATAAAGTATAATGTAGAAAAGGGCACAAATAATACCTATATTCAAGGCGTAAAAGGAGATGAAAAAATGCGTAAATTATTTTATTCTATTTTAAGTGCAGCCTTGGTTTTAACAATGGCCGGCTGCGGTGCCAGCATTGAAGAGCAGACTGAGCAGATTGAACAAACTGTAACAAGTTATTTCAATGATATCCAGGAAGGAGCCTACTCAGATGCAGCCCAATTTACTGATGTTGATATTGTAGATGAGCTTAACTATGGAAAGATGACAGAAACAATTGACCAATCCATTCATGCTCTGGGTCTTGATGCAGAGACAGAAACACAATTAACTGAATCTGTTCATTCTACAATCGGAAAAGCGATTGATAACTACAAAATTGATAATGTAACAATCGAAGGCGATACAGCCGTTGTAGATTTGACAGTAACCGGTGTTGATCCGGATAATTTGGATGAATTGGTATCAAAACTGGTGAAAAACTATATGAGTACAATTGGCGAATATCTGACAAGTAATTATGAGCAGCTGTTCGGTGCCCTGACAGGCAAAGGCGATAAGACTATGGAAGATATGGTCAATGATTTTAACAGCGAATTGCAGACAACTTTCCAGGAAACTACCCGCAAAACATATAAGCTGAAAGTAGAATTGAAACTGGAAGGCGACCAGTGGAAGATCGTTTCAATTAAGAAGGTTGCAGAAGAATGAGAAAAAAGATAACCGCATTTATTGCGGTTATTCTATTGTTTTGTACGGTAGGATGTTCCGGTGAAAGAAAAGAAGTTGAAAGTACTGTCGCAGCATATTTAGATGCGATGCGAAAAGGAGATGTATCCGAGTCTATTAAATATCTGGATGTTTCGGATGATTTTCAAATCTTACATTTAGAGGACAATATAAAGAACGCATTAAAAAACGCAAATTTATCCGATGATTTTGAGGGTCGGGCAGATGCGTTCATTACCAAGCTCTTTTCCAAAACAGTTCAATCGTATGAGATTAAAGCAGTAAATATCAACGGAAATTCAGCTGCGGCAACTGTTGAAATTAACGGAATTTCTCCTGCATCTGTTGCCGGCCCTATATCGGTGGCATCTTCCGATATAACCGCCAATGCGACAAATTACATGAATGAGCATAGCGACGAATTGGCTGAGATACGTAACCAGAAAGGGCAGGATGCGGCTTTGCAGAAAGTGCTGGAAGAAGCAGCGCAGATCTACTTTAAAGATTTAGACCGCATTATAGATGGGGCTGTCAGTGAAACCAAAACTTATGTGATATCTTTGGTTAAAGACGAAGAACAGTGGAAGATTATCAGCATCGAAGAAGATGAATCTTAAAAAAAGGAAGTTTACTCTATATAGAGGATAACTTCCTTTTCTTTTAATGATTTTTTTAAATCGATAACACGCTGATTTTCACTGCCTCTGAAGGCCAGAGAAATATTTTTCTGAGCATCGATAAACGGACCGTCTACCAGAACATCGATATAGGACAACATTTCATCGGTTACTTCACAATGGCGTCTGCCGCCATCCAATAAATCCTGATCTAAAATAAATCCGGTATATGCCCATACATTCTTGTCGGGAAGTTCTGCCTTCATTCTGCGTAGCAGCTTAACAACTTCTCTTTGGTTCTGAAATTCAAAAGGATCTCCTCCAAGCAGGGTGAGTCCCTGAATATAGGATGGTTTTAGGGCTTCAATGATTTCGTTTTCCGTGTCTTTTGTATAAGGCTGACCATAGTCAAAATCCCAGGTTTCCGGCTGGAAACAGTTGAAACAATGGTTTGTGCAGCCTGAAACAAAGAGGGAAACGCGGACGCCTTCACCATCCGCAATATCAAATTTTTTTATCATACCGTAATTCATACGTTATTCTCCTTAAAATAAAAGGCAGGTGGCCCTGCCTTTTTATAATAACCTGTGAGATATGAGCAAGAAGGGGGATCCCATAATTATCGCAGGTTATTTGCGAAGTTTTACAGGTGGAGTACGCGTTCGCGAATCTCCTGTGTGCGTCCCTGGTTCCAGAACTGTGTTCCGATATAACCGCAGGTACGTCTTGCGACATTCATCTTTTCCTGGTCACGGTTGCCGCAGCATGGGCATTCCCAAACCAGTTTTGAATTCTCATCTTCGATGATCTGAATTTCACCGGAATAACCGCATACCTGACAGAAATCACTCTTTGTGTTTAATTCTGCATACATGATGTTGTTGTAGATATGTTCAATGACGGCAAGAATAGCGTCAATGTTGTTCGTCATGTTCGGAACTTCTACATAGCTGATTGCTCCACCAGGTGATAACTTCTGGAATTGAGCTTCAAAAGTTAATTTATCAAATGCGTTAATTTCTTCGGTTACATGTACGTGGTAGCTGTTTGTGATGTAGTTTTTATCTGTTACATCAGGGATTGAACCAAAACGGTTCTGCAGACATTTCGCAAACTTATATGTTGTAGATTCCATAGGGGTTCCATATAAACTGAAGGAAATGTTTGTTTCAGCTCTCCATTTAGCGCATGCATCATTCAGATACTGCATAACTTTTAAACCAAACTCGGTTCCTACCGGTTCTGTATGAGAAACGCCTGTCATATAGCGGACACATTCGCATAATCCGGCATAACCAAGTGAAATGGTTGAATAGTTATTGAAGAGTAACTTGTCGATCTTTTCACCTTTCTTTAAGCGGGCAAGAGCTCCGTCCTGCCATAAGATCGGCGCAACATCGCTAGGTGTTCCTTTTAAGCGGTTGTGACGGCACATCAATGCTTTATAACATAATGCAAGACGTTCATCCATAATCTTCCAGAATTCTTCCATGTCGCCTTTTGAAGAGCATGCCACATCAACTAGGTTGATCGTTACTACACCCTGGTTGAAACGTCCGTAATATTTGTGCTGCCCCGGCTTATCATTTTTAGCACCGGATACTTCATAGAAGTTACCTTCTGTATCCGGAGTTAAGAAGCTGCGGCATCCCATGCATGGGTATACATCGCCGTTCTTTAATTCCTTCATGATCTTTTCAGAAATATAATCCGGAACCATACGCTTTGCGGTACATTCTGCTGCAAGGCGGGTTAAGTAGTAGTAAGGGTCATCCTTTTTAATGTTGTTGTCGGCTAAGACATAGATTAATTTCGGGAATGCAGGTGTAATGTAAATGCCCTTTTCATTCTTTACACCTTTGATACGCTGTTTCAGCATTTCCTCGATAATCAGGGCAAGGTCATCACGGGTTTGTCCTTCCGGTACTTCGTTTAAGTACATATATACGGTGACAAACGGTGCTTGACCGTTGGTTGTCATTAAAGTGATAACCTGATATTGAATCGTCTGAACCCCTTTTTCAATTTCACGCAATACGCGCATTTCAGCAATTCGATTTATTCTTTCTTCGTCAACAGGAAGACCGGACATCTGGAATTCTTCACGAACTTCTGCACGGGCTTTCTGACGGCTTACTTCAACGAACGGTGCGAGGTGGGAAAGTGTAATACTCTGTCCACCGTATTGTGAACTTGCTACCTGAGCAATAATCTGGGTCGCAATATTACAGGCTGTTGTAAAGCTATGCGGTCTTTCAATCATTGTTTCAGAGATAACAGTTCCGTTTTGAAGCATGTCTTCAAGGTTTACAAGACAACAGTTATGCATATGTTGAGCAAAATAGTCTGAATCATGGAAGTGAATCAATCCCTGCTCATGTGCTTCGATAACGTCCTGAGGAAGAAGGAAACGCTTGGTGATATCTTTCGATACTTCACCGGCCATATAGTCCCTTTGTACGCTGTTAACTAATGGGTTTTTATTTGAGTTTTCCTGTTTAACTTCTTCATTATTTCTCTCTAATAAGCTCATGATCTGCTGGTCGGTTGAGTTGGCTTTACGAACAAGAGCTCTTTCATAACGGTAAGTGATATAGTTGTGAGCGACTGCAAAGTATTTAGCGCGCATGATTTCGGTTTCAACCATGTCCTGAATTTCTTCTACGCTGACACTTCGCTTCATTTCTTCACAGCGATTGGCAACATCCTTTGCGATTTTAAGGATCTGTGCCTCACTCATTTGTGAATGGGAAGTTGCTTTATTGGCTTTCCGAATGGCATTTTCTATCTTGGTGATGTCAAAATTGACCTCTTCACCGCTCCGTTTAATAACGTTCATATCATCTACTCCTATCCCTAATTGATGCTTTACTAACATCTTACGAAAAAATAGTTGAAGGTTCAACTATTTTGCCTGTACATGATAGTATATACGGAAAAAAATAAAAAACAAGACTATTTTTTCGCTGAAAATACATTGGTGCTTTATATAAAGCGTTGTGAAAAAAATAACTTTTTTCTTTGGAATTCCTACTCATACAATAAAGAATAATTAGACATTATGAATGTCACTACTGAATTTCAGTACGGGAATAGATTACTTTTCCGATAATGCGGACCGGAAGCTCCATGACTTCTTTTTTTGTGAACACTTTGGTCTCTACATCTGGGTTGGCAGCTTCGAGTAATAAATACTTATCTGTTTTAATGACCCGTTTTACAGAAACCTCATCTTGTCCAATCAAAACGACCGCAATGGTGTTGCTGGGAACATCGTCTACCTGTTTGACAAACAATAAATCATTGTCATGGATCTTTGCGCCGATCATAGAATTGCCGGTAACTCGTAAAAAATAATCTCCGTTATGATAATCTTCTTCGCTGACAGGAATGTATCCCTGTAAATTTTCTTCCGCGAAAAGACCGTATCCGGCTTTTACGATGCCTAGAAGGGGCTTTTCAAAGCTGAACTCGGTAAGGCGGGTCATCTGGTCCGGATCAATTTGAAGGAGCTCGGATAGCTTATCTAAGGTATCAGGGGATACATTTTTAATCTGTCCTCTTACCCATCTGGATACCGTAGATTTTGTGACGCCTAATGCTTTGGCAATCGAATCGTTGGTTGCGTTGTTCTGTCTTTTATATTCGACAATTAAATCTTGTATATTCATGGTCTTATTGTAACTGAAAAGCGTTAAATAGGCAACATATATGGCATAAATTGAAATAAGTTGCGCAAATGTTGCATAAAATATTGAAAAGCGCAACTTGATGAACTTATAATGAAATCAGGAGTAATGTGAATGGTATATAAGTATTATGTGGATGTAATCACAATGATTGAAAAAAACGGCAAAATAAAACCGTTATCGGTCCGCTGGAAGAATCGTATATATAAAATAGATAAGATTTTATCTGCCCAGGAAAAACTGTCGTTGACCGGGGGATGCGGCATCTGTTTTGAATGTCAATTTGGTAAGCAGGTTCGTAATTTATATTGGGAAAAAGATAAATGGTTTTTAGAAACAGGGATATTCCACCCCGAGAAATATTGATATACTAGGTTTATGAAATATAATGTCATTTTATTAGCGGCCGGGAAAGGGAGTCGTTCCGGTTTATCCTACAATAAAGTATTCTATCCAATTACGGACTCCAAAACTGTTTTAGACTGTTCTCTGGATTTGTTTCTGGCAGATGCGGACTGCACGGGTATTATCATTGTATGTGCAGAATATGAAGAAGATAAGATGAAAAAAGAGTATTGCCGCAGCCCGCTTATTTCAACCTGTATCGGAGGTGCTACAAGACAGGAATCCGTCTATAATGGATTGACAATGGTGAAAGAGGACTATGTCTTTATCCATGATGGTGCAAGACCCTATGTGAAGCAGCAGCAGATTGAAGATTTAAAGAAAACGCTGGAGACGGAAGATGCTTGTCTTTTAATGGTGCCAAGTACAGATACTTCTAAGATCGTAGAAGATGGATATGTAAAGGAGACGCTTGTTCGCTCCACGGTCTATAATGCCCAGACCCCGCAGTGTTTTAAGACCGATCTTATCAAAAAATGTTATCAAAAGGGAAAGGAAGAGAAAAAAGAGGCAACCGATGATGCCCAGCTGGTGGAGTGGTATTCAAATGTTCCTGTAAAAGCGGTATTATCTGATCCTTCCAATATTAAAATTACCCATCCAACCGATTTAAAAAATTGACTTTAAGTACCGATTTCGATATGATACTAACGTTTTAGTCGGAGGAAAAATGTATGGAAGGTTTAGCAGCCTGGTTCGCAACAACACTGGGAAAATATGTATCTTCTGAAGTTGTTATATTTATAGTATCGATGATTCCTATTCTGGAGTGCAGGGGAGGCTTAATCGTGGCATCTTTATTGCAGGTGCCGGTTGCAAGAGCAGTTCCTATATGCATTATTGGAAATATTTTACCGATTCCATTTATTCTGATCTGGATTCATAAGATCTTTGCGTGGATGAAAAAATATAAGGGACCGAAAAAGATCGTGGATAAATTAGAAAAACGAGCCATGAGTAAAAGCGACAGCATAGCCAACGGAGAATTTATCGGCTTGTTGTTGTTTGTAGGAATCCCTTTACCGGGAACCGGTGCATGGACAGGATCGTTGATTGCATCATTGATGGAGATGGATATTAAAAAAGCTTCTATAGCTATCTTTCTTGGCGTATTGATGGCAACTGTGATCGTGGCAACTTTATCCTACGGATTGTTATCGTTTGTGTAGAAGAGCTTGAAAGAGCTCTTTTTTTCATGTTAAAAGGCAGTCATGAGGGCTGCCTTATAAAAGTTCAAAATGTTTAAATGCTTTGACTAAACCGCCATCATCAATGGCGTCGGTTACATAATCTGCAGCTGCTTTAACATTTGGCAGCGCATTTCCCATCGCTACGCCGATCTCAACATACTCCAACATCGAAATATCATTTCCGCCATCTCCAAATGCCATACATTCCTCTTTTTGAATGCCATAGCGGTCTAACATTTTCTGGATGCCGACTTGTTTTCCGCCGTTGATAGGAATCATATCCGCAAACTGTGGTGTCCATCTTGCTGATTTCATTCCTTTGGCATGAGAAAGAAACTCTTCGTCCATTTCCGGAGGTCCATACGGGCAGATTTGATACGTGTCATGGGTATAACTTCGTTCCGGGTCATCGACCGGTGTGATCATATCTTCTTTGCCGATGCTTTTGAGGTATTCGACAAAGCTTGGATTAAAGGTAGTATCATAGCTGTAGTCCAATTCCATAAAGGTGCAGATCATATCGGGATGCGATTTAATATAAGGAACAACGGTATGTAATGTTTCTTTATCAATCGGCATTTTATGAAATACTTCTTTATTGTGATCCATACAGTACTGGCCGTTTAATAAGACATAGCCGTCAAATTCAAACGCATTGAATTGTTCACCGATCAAAGGAAGCTGAATGGGCGGGCGTCCGCTGGCAATAAACAATTTTATTCCTTTTTCTTTTAATTTAAATAAGGCTTCATAAGCATCATCCGGGATACGGTGGGTATCCATGCTGACAAGGGTTCCGTCAATATCAAAAAATATAGCTTTTATCATAAGAACCTCCTTTTGCTACCCGAATATCATAACAAAAACTTCCCATAACGGGAAGTTTCTTATTTCCTTAAATAGCTTTTGATCAGCGATAATTTATATTCTACATCCTCGTAGCCGCGGTGATATAAAGTGCCAAGCTTTTCCATATCCGGCTCCAATCGCCCGATTTCTACCGGTCCCTGCGGTTCGATAACTAATATGCGGCCCTGGCGTTCCAGTTCCTTAATTTGATCGCAATCCGCATTGTAACGCTCATGATGGGTGCTTAATGCCTGCATATATTCCGGATATTTGGAATACATGGTCTTAATTAAAGCTTCGTTGCCTGTCGGTACGGATTTGCGATAATCTCCCGGACGGGTTCTTACTACAATGATCTTCTCATAGTTGTTGTCAAGCGCCCATTTAAACGGAATGGACATGGCAACACCGCCATCCAGATACGGCTTATCATCAATCATGACCGGCTCGCTCACAAACTGCATGGAAGCCGAAGCCTGTACCCCTGCATAGATATCATCTTTTCCTTTTTCAAAGAAAGCGGCCTGTCCTGTTTCTAAAGAGGTTGCCACCGCAATAAAGCGGCGAACCGGATTGTTGAAGGTATCCTCATCAAATGGTTCTTCTTCCTTGACTTGGTCAAGTACAAAGTCAAAGCCGATGACACCGTGATTTCTGATCATCGCTTTGGCCCCAACATAGCGGGAATCATGACGGTAGGATAGATTGATTCGCGCTGAGCGTCCAATCTGTCCGGCTGCATAATTCATACCGTTCATGGCCCCTGCAGAGACACCAATAACGGTCTGCATATTGATATCATGAATCATCAAAGCATCTAATACACCGCTGGTATAAAGACCGCGGAAGGCGCCGCCTTCCAAGCAGATACAGCCCGGTGTCAGGCGCTTGGATGCGCTGCCTTTGGGGATGGATGTAATTCTTGAATACGTTTTATTTGGCATAATCTTCTCCTGTCAGAAACACAAAGTCAGCAGAACTAGTCTGCTGATTCTGGGCGATGTTCAATTTCTGCCGGCTTATTTAAGATAGACATAAATTCTTCGCCGGTAATAGTTTCACGTTCATAAAGAAATTTCGCAAGCTCATGTAATTTCATCTTATTGTCTGTAAGAATTTTTACCGCATCATCATGAGCACGACGGATAATGGAGATAACTTCCTCATCGATCTTAGTTGCGGTATCGTTCGAGCAGGCAAGACTGGTATCTCCACCTAAATATTGGTTAGTGACAGTTTCTAAGGCTGTCATACCAAAGGTATCACTCATACCGAAGCGGGTAACCATGCCGCGGGCTAAACGGGTAGCCTGTTCGATATCGTTAGATGCACCGGTTGTGATGGAATTGAAGATAATTTCTTCGGCAGCACGACCGGCCGTCAATGTAACAATACGGGCATATAATTCATCTCTGGACATGAGGAACTGTTCATCTTCCTCTACCTGCATAGTATAACCCAAAGCACCCTTTGTGCGTGGAATAATTGTGATTTTATGAACCGGAGCAGAGTTTTTCTGCTTAGCGGCAACAAGGGCATGTCCGATTTCATGGTAGGCAACAATCATCTTTTCCTTAGGAGAAATGACAGCGCCTTTTTTCTGTTCACCGGCAATTACGATTTCAATGGCTTCTTCCATATCGCGCTGTACTACCTGTTTGCGCTTATCACGAATCGCTAACAGAGCAGCTTCATTGACGATATTGGCAAGATCGGCACCGGAAGATCCCGATGCGGCTCTGGCAACAGCTCGATAATCGATATCCGGAGAACATTTTACGTTCTTGGCATGTAATCGTAAGATGGCTTCACGTCCTGCTAAATCCGGTAATTCAACCGGGATACGTCTATCAAATCGACCCGGACGGGTTAAAGCAGGGTCTAAAATTTCCGGACGGTTGGTAGCAGCTAAAAGCACAACACCTTTTGATCCGTCAAAACCATCCATTTCTGCCAGCAGCTGGTTTAATGTCTGTTCTCTTTCGTCGTTTCCGGAGAATCCGGAACCATCACGCTTTTTACCGATGGTATCAATCTCATCGATGAACACGATACATGGAGCCTGCTTGCGGGCCTGGGAGAATAAGTCACGGACCTTGGCAGCACCGCGTCCGACAAACATTTCCACAAATTCACTTCCGGAAATTGAGAAGAACGGCACACCGGCTTCACCGGCAACAGCCTTTGCGAGTAATGTTTTACCGGTTCCCGGAGGACCTACCAAAAGTGCGCCTTTTGGCATTTTGGCACCGATTTCTGAATATTTGGCAGGATGATTTAAGAAATCAACGATTTCTTTCAAGTTTTCCTTGGCTTCTTCCTGACCGGCAACATCGTTAAATTTAACACCTGTCTGTTCCCCTTTATAGACCTTGGCATTGGATTTTCCCAATCCGCCAAATCCGAATCCGAATCCAGAGTCTCCCGGATTAAATTCCATGGAGTTGGATTCTGAGCTGTTTTTAAAACGGTTGAATGCTCTTCTTCCTAACCACCAGATGGCAATCATCGGGAATACGAAGAGGGAAATAAAATATAAGAGTGGGTTGGTTGGTTCAACAACTACCTGTGTAAATGTAGCTCCGGAATCTTTTAAGCGATTGACTAAATCCGGATCGTTCATTTCACCGGTCACATAGGTGATATGTTTTTCATCTTCCTCTAAAGTGTAATAAATCTTATTGTTTTGAATTTCGACATTATCGATTTTCTCTTCTTCTACCTGAGTCAGGAAATCAGAATATGTGGTTTCCTTCATCGTGGAGTTTCGAATCATCGGAAGAACGATAAAATCAAATGCCAACAATACGATCATAAATATAAGATAAAAGTTATACAGTGACTTTTTCTGTTTATTCATTGATTTACCTCCAATATTGAAATTAATTATAACCACTTTTGGCAATCTGTCAATCAGAGTGCTAATTTCAGATAATTTCACATAATTAAAAGCCCGTTTCCGGGCTTTAACGATTGAATTTCTTTCTTCTTTTAGTGGATTGGATGAACAAGCGTTTCATCTCTTCCGTGTCTTCTTGATCCAATGCATCTCTAAAATGCATAAGGGCATCATCAAAGGCATCGATTTCACTTAACAGAATTTCCTTATTTAATAAGAATAATTCTGCCCACATATCTTCGTTGATCGAAGCGATACGGGTGAGATCTCTAAAGGAATCTCCGGTAAATTTAACTAACTCATCGCTGTCATGGGTATTCATCAGGCTGACGGCAATCACATGGGTCAGCTGGGATAAAAATCCGATCATGCGGTCATGTCTTTCAATTGTAAGTGTAGAGATGTTGGTACAGCCTAATTTTTCTCCAAGGGCAATGGCATCTTCCACGGCCTTTTTGGTGTTCTTTTCGGTAGGAACGACAATATAGTTAGCTCCATTGAAAATGTTAGGATCGGAGAATTCAAGCCCGCGGGATTCACGTCCGCACATTGGATGTGTAGATATCAATTCTGCATCCTCTCTTGTGAGAGCTTCCTGGGAAGGAAGTATAATTCCGGTTTTGACACCGCTGATATCCATGATTTCGCATCCGGATTTCAGATATTTCTGGTTTTCTTTGATCCATGGTGCCACTAAGGTTGGATATAAACACAACACTACGATATCACAGCGGCTTAACAGACCGTCCGAAAGGTCGGTTGTACCATCTGAGATATAGTGCTTTTTCATTGCGGTATCAATGGTTTCTTTTCTGCGGGCAAAGCCATATACGGTTTCCTGCAGGGACATTAATTTTCTGGCATAACTGCCGCCCATGACACCTAATCCGACAATTCCGTAAATCATATTTTTCCTCCTTCTATTTTTCCGTTCACTTTTTGAATATCTTCAAAAAAGTTTGGATATGATTTTGTGATGGCTTCAACGCCTTCAATAATGCAGGGTGAATCGGCGCATAAGCCAAATACGGTCATAGCCATCACAATTCTGTGGTCATTATGACCTTCAATATAGACTGTTTCATCTTTTTTATAAGATGATTTTCCTTTGATGATAACAGTATCTTCTGTGGACTCTATATCGACTCCCCATTTTTTTAATTCCGCTTCCATTGCCTGGATGCGGTCGCTTTCTTTAATTCTGAGCCTTTGACAGTGAGTAATCGTGGTCATTCCTTCTGTATAAGCAGCTAACACAAAAAGAATGGGGCCAAGATCCGGACAGTTTTGAAGATCGATAGTCTGAGGGGATAATTGATGGTTTGAAAATCTATTCCCTTCAACTTTAGCGCCGGCTTGCTTCAGAATCTTGACAATAACCTTATCTCCCTGCAGGGAGTTTATATTCATATTTAAACATTCAATGTTCCCTTTAATGGCAGCTAATACCGCAAAGAAAGCAGCCTGGGACCAATCGCCTTCGATGATCATATCTCTGGATTGATAATGTGCATCCGGAATATAGTACGTTCTGTCCTTGAAAGAGACATCAATGCCGTATTCCTTTAATGCCTGCACGCTCAGATCTACATATGATTTCGATTCGTAGGCATCGGTAACGGTGATTGTACATTTTTCATGGCTTAACGATAACCCCATCAATAAGCCGCTGATAAATTGAGATGAGATATTTCCGGGCACCGTATAATTCCGTTCTCTAAGAGGCCCTTGTATGGTAATTGAATCCCCGGCCTGCTGGTAGAGAAGGTTTTGCGAATGAAATATATCTTCATAAATGGTCATGGGACGGTTTGCCAGCCTGCCATGAGTTTTAAAGGTAACTCTGGCATTTGACATTCCCGCAACAGGAATTAAAAAGCGAAGCGTTGATCCCGATTCATTACAGTCGCAATGGATTTCACCGGTTAATTGGGGAATATCTGTTCCTGTCACAATACAGGAATTTTCCTTTTTCTCAATTTGGGCACCAAAAGCTTGTAAGCAGTTAATGGTCGCATCAATATCCTTTGAGTAGGAGATATTGGAAATGATGCCGGTAGAAGGGGATAAGGCAGCCAGGATCAAGGCACGGTGTGCCTGTGATTTAGAGCAGGGAACAGATACTTCTCCTTCACAATAGGAAGGATATATTTTAACCTTCATACGCTTCCTCAAATGCCTTTACTGCTTCTTTTGACATCCACAAATCCAGAAGTCCAAGGGCGATTACCGAATCCACCACAATTCTTGCGCGATGTAAGATGCATGGATCGTGGCGTCCCTGAATCTGCAGGTCTACGCTTTCTTTTGTGCTGTAATCTACCGATTCCTGTACCTTATAGATCGATGGAGTCGGCTTGATGACGGTATGGATGAGAATCGGCATACCGTTGGTGATGCCGCCGTTGATTCCGGCATTGTTGTTGGTTCGTGTTTTTATTTTCTCATCGAAATAGAAGGCATCGTTTGCCTGTGAGCCTTTCATATTCGCAAACCCAAAGCCTTTGCCAAAGGAAACCCCTTTTACGGCAGGAATGGAAAAGAGAAGGTGGGATAATATGCTTTCAACAGAATCGAAGAAAGGTTCACCGATTCCGGCAGGCATGCCGATAACGGCACTTTCTACAATACCGCCTAAAGAGTCGCCTTCTTCAGCAGCTTCAAGAATAGCCTGTTTCATATCTTCTTTAATATCGTGATCTAACACCGCAAAGGTATCGTTGTTCATCGCATCAATTTCTTCGCTTAAACGCAAGATATCATCCGAGAAGTTTTCGTCTTTAATATTGTATAGCTGTTCGATATGTGAGCCTAATTTGACCCCTTTCTGCTCTAAAATCTGGCGGCAGATACTTCCGGCAGCCACAATCGGAGCAGTTAATCGTCCGGAGAAATGACCTCCGCCGCGATAATCCTGGAATCCGTTATATTTTTCATAAGCAGTGTAATCCGCATGACCCGGACGCAGCCTGCCTTTGATTTTTGTATAATCCTGTGATCGGGTATCCTTGTTCTTGAAAAGGATCGTTAACGGTGTACCGGTGGTATACCCATTGAAAATACCGGAGATAAAGATCGGAATATCTTCTTCATGTCTCTGGGTAGATAATTTTCCTTTTGCCTTACGCTTGTCTAAATCCGCAAGAATGCGGTTTTCATCAATCGCAAAGCCGGAAGGAAGACCATCTAATACAATACCGATTTCAGGGCCGTGACTTTCTCCGAAAAGGGTAAAGGATATATTTGAACCAAAGTTATTTTTCATAAGGACCTCTTTCTAAGACAGCTCTAATTTCATCATAAGACATTGTCTTTATGGAATAATTTCCAATACTCGGAACAGTGATGATGGTAATTCCTTTAGCGGAATTCTTTTTATCCTTGCGGATATAATCCATTAATACAGAAACATCATATTCAGGAACAACAGGAAGATTTAGCCGCTTATAGATCTTTAATACTCTTTCTTTTAAGGAAGAATCTTCAATAAAATACAACATGCCCATACCTACGCATTCTCCATGCAGATAGGTATTTAATCCATAGGCGGATTCAATGGCATGACCGATTGTGTGTCCGAAATTTAAGATGGAGCGAAGTCCTGCTTCTTTTTCATCCTGTTCTACGATTATCCGTTTTAAGTCAATAGAGCGGGTAATGATCTTTTCTATATCTAATGTTTCCTTTTCAAATTCTTCAACCAGATCCGCTTCAAGAATAAGACCTATTTTCAAGGCTTCCACCAGACCGTTGTTTTGATGGCGGACAGGAAGTGTACTGAGTACATCCGGGTCAATGATAACTGCCTTTGGCTGATAGAAGGCACCGATGATATTTTTATAGGATCCCATATCCACCGCAACCTTTCCGCCTACGGAAGAATCGACCTGGGAAAGAACCGTGGTTGGAATGTTGTAGAAGTCAATACCACGCATATAGGTAGAAGCGACAAAGCCGGCTAAATCTCCGACAACACCGCCGCCTACGGCAATTACGGCATCTTTTCTTGTCATATTGTGCTCGATCAATTCTTTTTGAAGAACTTCATAGGTATGTAAAGACTTGGATGCCTCCCCCTGGGGAAAGATGCATACAAAAGAATTTGGGCAGTGTTCTTTTACTTTTTGAATCCATTTTTCAGGAACTCCGGAATCCGTAATAATGGCAATCCTGCGATTTGTGTTTATATATTCTTCCAATAAATCCAGTCCCTTTCTCTGGATTAGAATAGGATATGATTTTTCATTTAAATTGACAATCAATTTCATATAACGACTCCTTTTCGATATGATACCATTTCTTGGCTTGTTTTTCAGTTAATTCAATCTCAGTGTGCTTAACATGATTGATGTAGATGTAAAATCGATGTATCATGAAAGTGGCAGAAAGCTGTTTGCCGAATATAAAAATGTGAGGAATATATGGAAAATAAAGATATTAAATTAAGTGAATCCTGTTTGGAATTATTAATGAAAATCGCAAGTACCGGGCATGTCAGCTTCCCAGAGGATATCGATACCGATCAGGAAATGGATGATATTACTCTGCTGGACGAATTAGGCTTTGTTTCGTCCGTTGTTTCTGCTGAGCTGCCTTTGCCGGGAACGTTCTCGAAGCACGAGTTTTTCCTGACCGATGAAGGAAGAGAATATTTAAAGACACATTATGATCTTGTTTTTACTGAAAAGTCTGCGTAAACAGACTTTTTTCTATTATAAAATCAGGAAGATTTGAACCTGATCATAATAGTTTTTTTGATATATCTATCTACATTAGGCATAAGATAAAAGGGTCAGGAATAATCAGATGTTCCTGGCCTTTCTGCTGTAGGCATACAGTTAGAAAAGGTCTGGGCAAAGTAAGGACGGAGGCTTTTTTAGACCCGGTGTTAATCCGGAGTCAGTCACTAAAAACGTCCTGCTTCCCTTTTTAGTGACAGTTTTGTGACATTTTGAGTGATAAACTAGCCCTGTAAAAAGAAAGTACAGTTTTTTAGAGGGAATATATATGACAAAAGCTCAAAAAGGAATGAAATATTTAGGTATAGCTTATTTTGTGATTGTATTATTTGGAGTGCTTTTAGGCGGATTGTTTATCTGGAGTTATTCACATAACTTTGAATTCCATAAAGCAGGAATGATGCAGTCTGTTCTTTTACCTTTAAGTTACAATATTATTATTAATGTTCTTTGTTGGAACGCCTGCATGAAGGCAGCACATGACCCTACTTCTGCCGTTTATCCTCTGGCAATGTGCTCATTCAGCTTATTTTTAGAGGCATATCACTTTGTCAGCAAAATGATGGAATATGGAACAGCATATGCCTTTGATACCGTTCCGTGGATTTCTTTGACTTTATATATTTTGACAATTATTGTGGCTCTTAAATTGAAAAAGGAAGCGGCAGCATCTAAAACAGAGGACGGCTTTTCTTATGGGAATTCCAAGCATTTAGTGGTAAAATAACAGTATCAGCAATTACGTACATCAGGAGGAGATATGACTAGAAAAGCAGGACTGTTATGTCCATTGTTTTCGGTTCCGGGCAATCAGGGAATCGGTGATTTCGGTGGGAAAACGTTAAAGATGATCGACTGCATCGCGGATGCAGGTTATTCTGTTTGGCAGATTTTACCATTGCAGATGACAGCTGAGACGCACTCCCCGTATAAAACATATTCAAGCTATGCAGGTGATCCTATTTATATCAATCTTGACCGATTGAGTGAAGAAGGTTTATTAACACAGAGCTCCATTGTGAATTGTAATAAGTTTAAAGACCGCGCTGACTATAATAAAATACGTGAATTCAAGGAGCCTTATTTTGTGCGCGCATTTAAGGCGTTTAAGAAAAATTTTAAACGCTATAAGGAAGAATACGAGAAATTCGAAAAAGAAGCATTCTGGCTGGATGATTGGGCAGTTTACCGATTATTCAGTTCTTTCCATGATGGTGCCGTCTGGAATGAATGGGATGAAGAGTATCGCAACTGGCCGGAAGAGCACGCCATTGATTTAGATGATTATCAGGATGAATTATTCTATGTGAAGTTCCTGCAGTTTATTTTCTATAAGCAGTTTGATGAAGTACTGCAGTACGCTCATTCCCGCAACGTGAAGATCATGGGAGATGTTCCGTTCTATGTAGGTTATGACAGTGCGGATGTTTGGGCTGAAAAGAAAAACTTTATGTTGGATGAAGATGGTAATCCGACATTTGTGGCAGGATGTCCGCCTGACTATTTCTCTAAGGATGGACAGCTCTGGGGTATGCCGATTTATAATTTTGCCGAGCAGAAAAAAGATAACTACAAGTTCTGGTGTGAACGTATGAATTGGACACACCGGTGTTTCGATTTAGTGCGTATTGACCATTTCCGTGCCTTTGATACATATTGGATGATCCCTGCGGGCCACCCAACCGCTGTGAATGGACATTGGGAATTTGGCCCGGGCCATGAATTGCTTCAAAGAATTCTGGAAACCAGTCCGGGTATTGAATTAATTGCGGAAGACTTAGGCTATATCCGCCAGGAAGTATTGGACTTGGAAAAAGATTTTAATCTTCCGGGTATGGATGTACTGCTCTTTAGAATGGAACCGAAATTACTGAAGAAACCGGCAGAAAAGAATAAGGTTGTTTATTCGGGAACTCATGATAATCCGACTCTTGATGAAGAGTATAAGACATATTCACCAAATAAGCGCACAGCACTTCGCCGCTTCTTCAAGAAAAGAGGTTATGAAAGCCGCAACTTCAACGATTTAGTATGTCATTACTTGATTGATTGTGAAGCGGACTTTGTGATTCTTTCGCTTTGGGATGTCTGCGGATATGGTGAAGAAGCCCGAATCAATCGACCGGGCTTAGAAACCGATTTAAACTGGAGCTGGAAATTAAAGAATTTCAAAACATTCCCGGCAGAACTTATGAAGACCAGACCTTGGTTAGAACAGGCCGGACGAATTGTCAAAAAATAGAATGTACTGGAAGGCGTATGGCCTTCCTTTTTCTATGACAAAGTTTAAAAATCTGTTACCATTTTACGGGGAGTGAGATTATGAATTTAACAGAATTGTTTGAGCTTCAATTTATGATGTTTGCGGAGATGACTGTGGGATATCTTTTGTGCAAAGGAAAGATTTTATCATCAGATCAAAGGTCTGTATTTTCAAAGGCTGTTGTACAGGTATTTTTACCCTGCAGTATTATCAGTTCCTTTAAAGCAGAGTTAAATATGAAAACAATAGGGGACTTTATCGTAATCTTCCTTGTATCCTGCGGTATACAGGTGCTATGTACTTTTTTGGCAAGAGTGTTATATAACCGTGAAAATCCTGAGCGTAAGGCTATCCTGCAGTATGCGACAGTCTGCTCCAATGCCGGATTTTTAGGAAATGCGGTAGCCGAAGGTGTATATGGAGAGACTGGATTATTGTATGCGCAAATTTATTTGATTCCGTTACGAATTATTATGTGGACAGCCGGTGTTTCTTATTTTGAGAAAGATTCCAAAGGAATGGATAAGTTGAAAAAGATTGTTACCCATCCCTGCATTATTGCCTGTGGAATCGGGCTTGTAAGAATGTTATTGAATATTCCGATTCCGGGTGCCATTGATAAGACATTGACATCTTTAGGCAGATGTTCTACGCCGTTAATCATGGTTTTCTTAGGTATGATCCTTTATGAGACCGGAATGGGGAATATGTTTAAAAAGGACATTCTTAAATTCAGCTTCCTGCGTCTGATTGCGATTCCGGCATGTGTATGGCTTGGATGTAAATTATGTCATGTTGATAGCTTTATTACCGGTGTTTCGGTATTATTGGCAGCGATGCCTGCAGGCAGTACGACATCGGTATTGGCCGAGCAATATAAAACGGATGTTGAATTTGCGGCCAATGTGGTGGTAGCGACTACAATTCTATCTGTTGCGCTGTTACCTGTATGGGTTATGATATTGAATGCGTTCTAACACAAAACCACTCTCTCAGGATTTATCTGAAAGAGTGGTTTTTTCTGTTCATGTTTTGTTGTTGGAAGTTAGAGAATAACGCTGTCTCCGCGCTTAATTGTCTGAGGACCTTTGAATTGAATGTCCTGTCCGGCAGCATCTGTGATGATCAACATCGTGCTCATATCATAGTTTGCCTTTAATTTTTTCATATTTACTTCTACGATCGGTTCTCCTGCCTTGACCTTGTCACCCTGTTTTTTATTCAATACACGGAAACCGTCTCCATTTGTTTCAACGGTATTTACACCGCAGTGTACTAAAAGCTGTACACCGTTTTTCATCTGCAGTCCAAAGGCATGTCCGGTTGGAAACAGCACACTGAGTGTTCCGTTTGCCGGTGCACAAAGGACTACCTTATCCTGATTATACTCAAAGGCGATCGAATCGCCCATAACCTTTTGGGCAAACATCGGATCGGATACACCGGCAACATCAATCAGTTCGCCATCTGCTAAAGCGACAATGTTGTCATCCGCAACATTGAACGCTTCCGGCAATGCTTCTTTTTTCTTTAATTTATCGAATAATCCCATTTTTATAATACCTCACCGTTAGATTCAATTACTTTTTGATACCAGTAGAAGGAATCTTTTTTGATTCTTTCCATTGTTCCGTTGGAACGGTTATCGGTATCAACATAGATAAATCCATAGCGTTTATCGATGGTTCCGGTGGAAAGACCGATCACATCAATAGCGCTCCAAGGCATATATCCAAGAACTTCTACACCATCTTTCATGGCTTCCTTTAATTCCTTGACATGCTCTTTCAGGTAAGCGATGCGGTAATCATCGTGGATTTGACCGTTTTCCAAAGTATCCCTGGCACCCAGTCCGTTTTCTACGATCATGACAGGTTTTTGATAGCGGTCATACATTTGATTTAAGAGCAATCTAAGTCCTCTGGCATCAATTTGCCATCCCCATTCGCTGGCTTGAAGATACGGGTTTTTCATACCGCTGATAAGATTTCCGGCAGCTTTACCTTTACCGACATCATCTGCATTCTGGGTAACTGAAATACAAGTCGTACTGTAGTAGCTGAATGAGATAAAATCAACCGTACCTTCTTTTAAGGTTTTTTGATCCTCCGGATCCATAACAATGTGGATATCGTGTTCGCTCCAATATCTTTTCAAATAGGCAGGATAACTTCCTCTTGCCTGGATATCAGAGGCAAACAAATATTTCAACTTGTTGTTTTGCTGGGCTGCAAATACATCGTTTGGATGCGGTGTTAACGGATATTGCAGCATGGATGCGATCATACATCCGATTTCAAAATCAGGATTGATTTCATGGGCAAGCTTTACAGCCTTTGCGCTGGCAATAAACTGATGATGCAAAGCCTGAAAACGAAGCTCTTCGGTATTCTCTTTAGAGAATGTCGGAATATTAATGCATCCTGATGTTAAGATTCCAAAAGGAACCGTCAGAATATTGATTTCATTAAAAGTCAGCCAGTAATGAACTTTGTCCTTATATCTTTCAAAGATGGTCTTACAGTAGCGAAGATAGTATTCGATCATCTTGCGGTTGGACCACCCACCGATTTTTGTCAAATGATAAGGTGGTTCATAATGTGAAATTGTAACAACCGGTTCAATGCCGTGTGCTCTTAAGTCATCAAAAACTTCATCATAATAGGCGAGTCCTGCTTCATTAGGACACTCATCATCCCCGTTTGGATAGATTCGAGTCCAGGCGATGGACATTCTATAAGCTTTCAAGCCTAATTGGGCAAATAGTTCAATGTCTTCGTGAATTCTGTGATACATATCACATGCTTTATGCGAAGCGTAGTAGTATCCTTCTTTGATTTCTTCTGTTTCGATACGAATACCTTTGTCAGAATCGCTTGCCAGAATATCGGCTACGCTGATTCCTTTACCATCTTCATTCCAGGCTCCTTCCACCTGATTGGCAGCGGTGCTTGCTCCCCATAAGAAGTTTTTCGGGAAAATTTGATTCATGGAATCTCCTTTCATATTGAAGTGTATGGAAGAGAAGCCTCTTCCATACATTGTGTCTTATTGCTTATTCGTCAGCAGGATCTTCAAATCCGAAGAAGTAAGTAATGATTGCGGTAATCACAAATGTTAAAGGAACACTTAAGAAACCAAGGAACATATTAGGGCATTTACCTAAGAAGATCGGCAATGTCAATACAGAAGGTGTTACGAAGGTCGGAGCTGTAATTTTTACAAGTCCCATAATACTTCCGCCGATTAATGATCCGACGATAACAGCGATAAATGGTTTCTTCAATCGTAAGTTAACACCGTATAATGCAGGTTCTGTGATTCCTAACAAAGCAGATAAGGTTGCAGATAATGCGGTACTTTTCATTTTTGTGGATTTTGTCTTTAATGCTACACCGGCTGCAGCACCTGCTTCGGCAATATTTGCAGCAAGTCCGCTTGGCAAGAAGATGGAGTCAAATCCCTGTGTTGCGAACATCTGCACTAAAAGTGGAATTGTAGCGTTGTGAGTTCCGGTTAAAACCATGAGCGGGAAGATAGCAGCGTTAACACCAACGGCCAGCCAGCCCCAGTTGTTGCAGATTTCAACGAATTTGAAGAATAAATCACCAAGTACGGAAGCAGCAGGTCCGATTAAGATCAACATAATCGGTGCAACGATTAATAAGTCTAACATAGGTCTTAAGAATACTTTTACGATATTCGGAGATACTTTGTCTGCGAATTTATCTACATATTTGAGTAACCAAACGCTGAAGATAACCGGTAATGCCTGTGCAGAATAACTCATGATCTTAAGTCCGATTCCAAAGAAGCTGACACTTGTACCGACTTCACCAAGGCTTGATAAAGATGGGTGTAATAAGATAGCAGCTAAAGCCATGGAAATCATGACATCAACATTCATTTTCTTAGCAGCATTGTAAGCTACAAAGAATGGCAAGAAATAGAATACTCCATCACCGATTACACCATTTAGGATTGTATATGTAGGTGAATCCATTGCGATGAATCCAAATGTGTTGAGAAGAACCGCCAGCACCTTTACCATACCGGATCCGGCAATGATCATGATAGCCGGAACAAAGCAGGAAATTAATGTATCTAAAGCTGCTTTGAAATAGCCTTTGATTCCTTCCGGTTTTTCCGGAGAAGTTTCTTCAACTTCAGCAGATGCGCTAAGATCACCGACCAATTTAACAGCTTCGTTATATACATCGGTAACGGCCGGTCCTAAAACTACCTGAAGTTGTCCGCCGCTGTCTAAAACAGAAATAACACCGTCTAATTTCTTGATTGCTTCACGATCTGCAGCATCGTTGTTTTTAAGTACGAATCTAAGTCTTGTGACACAATGTGTCATCGTGGAAATGTTTTCTTTACCCCCGACTTTTTCGAGGATTTCTTGTGCTAATTGTGTGTTTGACATATGAATTGTCCTCCCTGTTTACAGCTTTATTATCGCGATTTTAGGGATTTGATTCTGTCGTTAATTTAGCTTGGTTAAGATATAAATATTATCTTAATTTTTTGCATATAAAAAGATGCCGATAATAAAGATAAAAATCGGCATCTAAAAATTATCTTTTGTTTTGATGAGGTGAAGATGTTTGAATTCATTCATCTTTAAGCTGACTTTTAGGTCCAAAATACCGGATTTTGAAACTTTTATCATTTCACCGGTAACCGGTAATACAGAAGCTGCCTCTAAATATTCACTTTCTCCCGATCCAATAAAAGAATCATCGTTGTAGTGCATGTTTAAATAGCGGCCAAAGGCGCATCCGTTTTCATCGTTAACGGTCCTTGTTTTTAAGATGTAATCGCCGGGAGGCATTCCTTCAAAACGCATTTCAAAGCTTTTAGGGATATCGTCTTCAAAGAGTTCAGGCTTGTAATCTTCAATCTGATTCAATATGTCTTTGGCATAATATCGATATCCCGGTTTCTTGCAGTTATGAACAAGGATTTGGATGAATCCGGGTTCCTTTGACTTTGTGATGAGGTAATCTTCAGAAATCGCCACTAATAATTCATCCTGCTGATCCAAAAGCTTGAGCGCGTGCCACGAAGGCTTGCGAATGCCCGTAGAGGTCATGACACCCGGAAGCAGGTTGAAGGTTTTATCATAAGCAATCTCGTCAAACATCAAATCAAGCGGTATATCTATCGGTAAGGAAGAGCAGATTCCATACCCTGCAAGGACATTTCGGATGATGCGGGCACCCATCCACGGGGTTTCGTTGAGTACATCTACATCATTGATTCTGTCTTTCCAGCTGGTAATCAAAACAGAATCGGTATCTCTGCCTTCTTCCTGCAAGATGCGTTTTGCCCGTTGATATTGTTCCAGAACATAACCGGCATCGGTCAGCCGATTGATAAAAATCTCATTCCCTTTTTCATGGAACGCATAAGGTGCACATATGATTGTAAACATATGCATATCCGGGTTTGCCTTGACAAAACTGCGGAAGTTTTCCGGGTCTTCGTTAACTAATATACCGGGACCGATAATTTCTGAATTAAAGCTGCATTCTTTTAAGATGGCTTTTATCTTTTGATAAAAAGAAGTATAGCTTTTTAGTTTTTTATTGTCGTATCTTGTGTTGTATTCGATTTCAAAGATTGTATGGTTTCTTATACTGTTCCCAAACCGATTCACAAAACGGCGACATTGTTTTTGAAAATAAGGAATGAAGCTGTCTTCATTTTTGATGGATCTATAATCAATCACAATCATCAAATCCATGTGTATTTTCACAAAGAATTCAACAACTCTGTCAGCGGTGTAGTAATGATGGTTTCCATCTTCAGAATAGGTGTCTAAAGTAAGTCTTGCCCGTTTGAATTTCAAGGTTTCTTTTAAATAAGAAATTTGATCATTCATATTGCTTTTCATCATTGTCTCAAAGCTTCCGGCATTGAGGATTTCTGTCCAATACTTTTCAAAAGTAGGATAGCTATCCTTTGGAGTAACGTGAATCTGTACAATATTTCCTTTTTCTTCTATCTTGTCCTCTTCCAGATAAGAAAGAATATCCTCCTGATGAATTTCCTGCTGTTTTGTTTTATGGATCTGACGATATGCACCGGGAGTCATATGATACATCTCGTTGAATTCACGGTTGAAGGATGCGATATTGGCAAAGCCGTTATCGATGGCAATTCTTAAAATGGTTTCATCGGTACTTAGAAGATCCTCTGTTGCATATCTTAATCGAACTTGATTCAGGTATTTTAAAAATGGCATTTGAAATTCATTTTTGAAATATCGTGAAAAATATTGTGGCGTTAAGGCAAATTCATCGGCAATCATATCCAACGTTAACTCTTCGGCATAGTTTGCTTCGATATAGAGTGTGATTTCATTCTTTCTGGACATATCAGAATCGTCAAAAATATTATTTGAGAAATTTGTGATTAAGCTGTAGACAAGAGATAGTGAGTATTGCTCCTGTACGATGCGGTTTTGCCCCGATTCATAATAGGATCTAAGCAATCCATTTAATGTTCTTTTTAACTCTTCTGTGTTTTCATTGTTGATTCGGTGTGTATAACAGACAATCATTTTTCGTTGATGGCCCATTAGACGTAACACTTCTGAGTGGCTGATTCGACATTCTACCAGAATACCGTTATCACAATGAACGGTATATGTTTCATCAGGATTGATCACAATGATTTCTGTGCTTTCAAGAGGGAACAATTTATTATTGGCTTCAATATGGGCATGTCCTCTTAGTACGTAGTATAGATAGAAATCTCTTGGGTTTTGGTTTTTGATGATTTCATTTTTGATGATGTTTAGATTAATTAGTTTCATATGTTTCTTTGATCCATGTGATTTTATTCTATCCCTTTACTAAAGATTTTACGAATGGAAAAGGTATTTTATGAAAATTAATGATGCTGAGAGTTCTGTTTAAAATATGTTCTATTTTTAGTATAATTTATAACACAAATACTCACTATAATAATTAGACCATCATTACACTTAAATTCATTAAATCATTATGTAGATAACAGATTCGTAGATACAGTTTCTTTTGTACTTAAATATGGAGGCGATTTCATGAATTATTTAGAAACAGGCTTTAGACCTTTTTATCATAATTATTGTGCATTGGAGTTAAATGATGCATTACGTAGTAAAGTTCGAGGGTGTCCGGATGCGGAAAAAGCGACTCATGTGATTGTATACGGATATATTGATCCAAAAAGAGGATTGATGTTAGAGGTTTTGGGCTGCGGAAAGCAGGGAAAACTGTTTTTTAATTATGCCCCGCCATACCGTGGTAAAAGTATAACGTTAAGTATTTCTTCGGTCGCGTCTGTTCCTTTTGAAATGTTTAAGGCGCTGCCTGTTAAAGTGGAAACAGACTATGAAGAAAAAGTCGCGAAATTAAAAAAGTACGATGCACCAAAAGAAGTTGAGGAAAGCCGTAAGTTTGAATTCTTGGATTCCCGCCGTCATTCCGTTTTTCCTGATCAGATTGAAGTTTTGTTTTCTCTGCCGGGATTTGAGGATGAGAAAGGCTGGGTAAACATTACAGGCTTGAAAGAGAGAAGCATTGTTGGTGAATTATTGACGCAGCCTAAGCAGAATTTCAAAGTCAACAAAGGGGATACAGTAGAATTTTCCGGTCGCCATGAAGATGATGGTTCAGCAACATGGCTGGTTGATTTAAGCAACTGGACCCTTGCCAGAGAGGATCTGGAAGATGGTTCATATTTTAAAGGTGTTCTAGATTACTACAACAACAATAAAGACGAAGATACTTTCTTATTTATGTTGTTGATACTTCGAAGTACCCACGTCTATGTACCGTGTAAAGTCGAGTTAAATGAACACACTGAAAATATCTTAAAGAAATTAAAAGACGGTACCACATTTGAAAGTTTTTCAGATGAAGAAAAAGAACAATTGAAATCTCAGATTACAGTGGATGTACTTATAAGTGAAAAGAATGAAAAAGCTTTCCCTGTATTCTCTTCTGAAGGTCAAATTGATGATGAAGTATTAAAGAAAGTATATGCGATAAAAATGCCTTTTACAGACGCCTTCGAATTGGCTGTCAAAACCGATGTAAACGGCATGATAATCAATGGATATACGCAGAAAGTATTTATTGAGAAAAAGCTTTTTGAAAGACTCTCGAATATACGTTCTGTATTTGATAAATCAGGCCAGCAGCCGGTCCATCTTATAGATCTAAAGCCGACCACAGAAGGTACCGGACAGGGGATGACCATTCGTGTCGGTGGAGTGGATATTTTTAACTATGCCCTTTATCAAAATAATGTATCACCGATTCATGGCATACAGCTTCAAAATGACACCGGCAATGATTTTGAGGGTTTGCATCTGCATATCTATTCCGATTCGGACATTATTCAGGAATATGATGTTTTATTACCTGCCATACCTTCCGGGAAACCAATCAAATTAGAAGATCCTCCATTAATAATCAACGGAAAGGCTTTAGCTGAATTAACCGAAGCTGTGATGACAGCTATCACAATTGAGTTGTGTAAAGAGGGAGAGGTTGTCTGCGGATGCAGTTCGCAAATGCAAATTCTTGCCTACGATCAATGGCAGGGCTCAGGGTCTTATCGTAATTTATTACCGGCATTTGTACTTCCGAATCATCCGTTAATTCCGGTATTGATGCGCGAAGCATCTGAGCGCTTACGCAAATGGAAAAAACCGACATCGCTGGAAGGCTATCAAATGGGGGATCCTAACCGTGTAAGAGATCTTGCGGCCGCAGCCTATGCAGTGATTCAAAAGAAAAACATTACCTATGCCGAACCACCTGCCAGCTTCAGCGTTCCCGGACAGAGAATACGTACCCCGGAATCTGTATTAGAGCAGCATTTGGGTACCTGTATGGATATGACGCTGTTATATGCGGCCTGTCTGGAAGCAATCGGCTTACATCCACTCCTGGTATTGATGAAAGGGCATATCTATGCCGGTGTATGGCTAAGAGAAAGAACCTCGGAAGAACTTCGAAGAGCAAATGTTGTGATCGATAATCCGGAAGAATTAATTAAACGGATCGGTAATCGAGCAGATGAATTAACCTTTATCGAGTGTACTGCGATGTGTTCCGGCCAAAAGATTAGTTTCGAAGAAGCGGAAATGATTGCGAAAAGTCAAAATCTTATGGATATACGTTCATTTGATTATGCGATCGATGTATTCATTTCAAGAGCATACGGAATTAAACCAATTCCTTCGCGTACAAAAGAAGGAAGCTATCAAGTTGATGTTAAAGAATTAAAGGAATCCGACATTACCGCTGCTCCGAAAAATCTTGATATTTCAATTTCACAGCCGGAAACTGTATCACCGGCAAAAATAAGAACAAAAAAAGATCTTTGGGAAAGTAAGCTTTTAGATTTAAGCAATCGAAATATGCTGTTAAATCTGCTTTTAAATGCTTCGGTTATGCCGGTTATGTCCAGTCATATTGATGAGTTGGAAGACGCTTTAGCCGATGGTCATGAATTTCATCTGCTTTCCGTTCCTGAATGGATTGCACAGTTGAATTTTTCCATGGTTGATGAACACGGTAAAGAAAGTAAACCGATTCATTGGTTATCGTATGAAATTGAACATAGAGGTGTTTTTGAACTCACAAATTGGCCGGCAGGCAGAGATTTTGACTTTAATGAGAAATTCCGTCAGGAATTTAGAAATCATAGATTGTATACTTATTCATCACCTAAAAAATTAGATCGTGAATTGACTTCAATTTATCGCTCGGCAAGAGCTGCCCAGCAGGAAAACGGTGTCAGCTCTCTGTATCTGGCGATCGGTCTTTTACGCTGGTTTACAGGAGAAGATGCTCAATTACCGTCTTATGCACCTTTAATATTGCTGCCGATTGAAATTATTCGAAAGTCTGCTCACCAGGGCTATGCCTTACATGCACGGGATGAAGAACCGCATTTCAATACAACGTTGTTAGAGATGTTGAGGCAGAACTATAACCTGGATATTCATGGTTTAGATCCGCTTCCTGCCGATGAGCACGGTATCGATATTAAGAAAACCTTTGCGACTGTCAGAGGCGCAGTATACAAATTAAAAGGATGGGATGTTGTTGAGACATGCGTCATCGGAAACTTCAGCTTTGCCCAGTTTGCGATGTGGAATGATATCCATACTGCCGGTGATAAACTTGAGAACAGTAAAATCGTGCGAAGTTTAATGGAAGGACATGTGGCATGGGATACAACGATTCCGGAACATCCGGATACCGAATATACATATTTGCCGATTCCGGTAGATGATACACAACTTCAGGCTATTAAAAAAGCAGCCAGGGGAACTACCTTTGTCTTACACGGTCCTCCGGGAACCGGAAAATCTCAGACGATTACAGGAATGATCGCCAATTTAATGGCCAATGGTAAAAACGTATTATTTGTAGCTGAAAAGATGGCTGCTCTTACAGTGGTACAGAAGCGACTGGCAGCATTAGGCATTGAAGATTTCTGCCTGGAATTACATTCCAACAAGGCAAATAAGAAGCAGGTTTTATCGCAGCTGGAAAAGGTTCTCTCCATTAAGAAGCCTTCCCGTAAAACAAATTATGCGGAATTGTTGAACAGAACCACTGCTGAAAAAGAAAGGTTAGATAATTACGCCAAACATTTACATGATGTAAAAAGAAGCGGATACAGTCTTAGAAATTTAATCGACTTATATGAAACAATCCGTAATGAAGACAAGATGATAAATTTTGATCCTCATGAAGCCGGAAAGATTACAAAAGAACAAATTGTTCGACATCCCGGATACATCGGACAGTTGACGGCTGCCGGCAGCGGTATTGATGATATCAAAGGAAGTCGATTGAATGAAATTGGATTAACTTCCTTTAATGCTGAAATCAGAACCAATCTTTATAAGCTGTTAAAACAATATGATTCGGATTTAAGCAATATACAGGAAATATCAAAGAAGGCTGCATCTCTTTTGAAAGTAGATAATCCAATAGAGAAGCAGGACTTTACACAGTTGTATCAGCTTATCGAATTGTTCTTTAGACAGAAAAATAATAAAAGTGTCCCTCTGGAAGTATTGGAGAAAAACCAATCAGCAGTTTTATCGTATCTAGCTGAGGCAAAGGATTTCCAAGCACAGGAAAGTAATTTATTACGCTTATGGCGAAGTGAATTCCTTTCTATGGATATAACATCTTTCTTAACCAAATATGATGCAGCAGGAAAGAAGCTGTTTGGAAGAAATAATGCCATCAATGCGATTGTTTCAGAAATACAAAGGTATTCATTGCAGCCGATCACATATGAAATGATTCCTAAGCTTTTAGAAGTGGTAATGTCTTATCAGCGTCGGAAAAACAGAGTTTTTGATATGTATAATTCATTGACATCAAACGCAAAGACTTTATTGAGGCAATATCATACACGCATGGATTATTTAGCAGCGATGGACCAGGCAAGAGAATACCGCCGGAAGCTGTCCGCATTCCCGGGAGGGGTTCAAGCTGTAGAAGCTCTGCAGAAAAATAAAGATGCCGTGAAATATTTTGGAGATTATATAGCGCAATATCTGAAGGTTTTAGAAACTGAAAGTATCTTAAATAAGACTTTGTCACGACGTAAGTCGAGTCAGAAAGCCGATTGGATCGAAGAAGAAAAGAGTTTATGTAAATATCTGCAGGAGCATGTAACCTCTTTGAAGAATTGGGCTATCTATAATCAAATCCGAAAGAAATGTGTGGATGCCGGTTTACAGCCAGTTGTAGAGGCATTTGAAAACGGTATGGATCCAAACGGATTGATTCCGGCATACAAAAAGGGTCTTTACTATGCATTAATTAATGAAATCATCATCACAGATGATGTCTTAAGCAGTTTTTCGGGTGTTACCTTCAATGAAGCTATCGAACAGTTTAAGCGGATGGATGAAGCTATGTTGGAGCAGACTAAAAAAGAGATTTATTATCGTCTTGCCATGCAGTTACCATCTGCTTCTGATTCGCCGGAAATCGGTAAGGAATTGAACTTGTTGAGAAAGGCAATCAGCAGTAATGCCAGGGGAATGACGATCCGAGCGTTGTTTGAAAGAATACCGCATATATTGCAGCAGCTCTGCCCTTGTATGTTGATGAGTCCAAACTCTGTTGCGCAATATCTGGCTCAGGAAAATGACATGTTTGATGTCGTGATATTTGATGAGGCGTCCCAGCTTCCGACATGTAAGTCAATCGGTGCTCTTTTCAGAGCAACCGATGCGGTTATTGTCGGTGACCCTAAACAGATGCCGCCGACTTCCTTCTTTGCGGGAAGCGGACCGAATGTAGATGATCTTGCCTTAGCAGATCTCGACAGTATATTGGATGACGCCCTTGCTTTAGGTATTCCTTCACAATATCTGCAATGGCATTATCGAAGCACGCATGAAAGCTTGATTGCCTTCAGTAATAACCGTTTCTATGACAATAAGATGTATACATTCCCATCTGCCAATGACAGGGAAAGACATGTTACATCGGTACATGTTGACGGAACATATAAAAACGGAATTAATTTAAAAGAAGCGGAAGCCGTTGTTGCAGAAATTGTCAGAAGATACAATGATCCGACATTGAAAAAACAGTCAATCGGTGTAGTTACCTTTAATGTGAAACAGCAGGCATTGATTGAAGATCTTTTAGCTAAACAATTTATGAATGATGCAGGATTGGATGCCTGGGCAAATACCGGAGAAGACTCATTATTTGTGAAAAATCTTGAGAATGTTCAAGGGGACGAAAGGGAT
>CACYBS010000013.1 GCA_902772725.1 Erysipelothrix rhusiopathiae | reverse complement strand
TGTTTTTTAAATATCTTTCCTCTAAAGAAATAACAAAATCTTTATCTCTACAGGCATATAAATCCGAAATTTTATCTAAATTTGCAGAAACTTATAACTTAATTTATATATGGCAAGAAAGGTTTTTATATCTGTCTTAGGGGCGGGATTCTATGAAGAATGTGTCTATGAGAAAGAAAAAGATGAAATGTTTAGAGGTGGAGATAGATTCCATTCTTCAAAAACCCGCTTCATCCAACAAGCCACACTCGAGTACCTGAATACGAAAGAGTGGGGGGAAAACGATGCTGCATATATTCTGGTCACCAAAAAATCAAAGGAAACAAATTGGCATGAGACGATTACCACCAGAATGAATAGGAAAAATAATGAGATAGAGCCATATCTTGGTCTGGAAAGGGTTATCAAGGATATGAATTTACCTTTCAAGACTAAAGCTGTTGACATTCCAGATGGGAAGGACGAAAAGGAAATATGGGAAATCTTTGAAACCATCATTGATGAGAATAATGGGATTATTCAAGATGGGGACGAACTTTATTTTGATCTCACACATGGTTTCCGTTACCTGCCCATGTTGGTTTTGGTGCTCGGTAACTATACAACGTTTTTGAAGAAAACAAAGAAATGCAGCATCACATACGGAAACCACGAGATGCGTGATGACCATGACGTGGCACCTATCATTGATTTATTGCCACTTGCAACCCTTCAAGACTGGACTTTTGCTGTGGCTGATTATCTTGAGAATGGATATGCAGAGAAACTTCAGCAACTGGGTAATGATATGTTGAGGCCTATTCTTAGGAATAGAGATAAGATGACTGAAGAACAGAAACAAGATGCTCAGAATATGAGAGATCTTGTTAATAATATTAAAGCAATGGCATTGGAACGTCAGACTTGTCGGGGTATTCCTGTTATGGATTCTAAAATTGTCAAGTCGGTCAGAGTAAATATTAACAATATACAAGAAAGTGTTATCAGTGCTTTAACGCCACTAATCAAGAAGATTGACAACTCTTTAGAAGATTTTGATTCAGAGCCCAATGTGTTCAATACTTTTGCAGCAGCCAAGTGGTGTTACAATAATCATCAATATCAAGCAGCCACAACGTTTATTGAAGAGGGTATTATTTCATTCTTTTGTCTACGAAACAATATTGATTACAAGAATGAATATTTACGAGATCTCGTGACAACTGTTTTTTCTGTGAAGAAAACCGTAAGACCTCTTCCTTTAGAAGAAGTGAGGCTTGAAGACGGAGAAGAACCTTACTTTCAAAACCTTCTTAACGACCCATTGTTGCTGGATTCTAAATTAGTGGATTGGTTCACTGATTTCATAGATATGCGTAATGATTACAACCACTGCGGTTTCCGGTCTATAAAGCGTACTCCGTTAAAAGTAGTTAAAATCACAAACAAGATAGAAGAGGCTTTTAAACTTGTTGAAGAGAAAATCTTGCCTTATCAACTTCCTCCTAAAGAGAAAATTGATAAGCCTCGTTTCTTCTTCAACCTTTCCAACCATCCCATCTCTGTCTGGAGCGAGGAACAGTTGAATGCCGCCAAGCAATTTGGAGAAATCCGGGAAATGACTTTTCCCACTATAGACCCCAATGCGGAACAAAGTGAAATCGAAGCCTTGGTTGATGAATATGTCAACAAATTTGCCGGACAAACAATGAATTCCGACATCACCGTCCACGTCATGGGGGAGATGACCTTCACCTACAATCTCGTCGCCCGCCTCAAAGCTTTGGGCATCCGTTGTGTGGCATCTACAACCGAACGCCGTACCCACCTCGATGACGATGGCAACAAGGTGTCGGAATTCAAGTTCGTTCAGTTCAGAGAGTATTGATCCTTGAGGCAGGGGGCTTGATATTACCATCATCCCCTTAATGAAAACAATATTCTATTATTCTTCAATTCGGGATAGAAAGAATTCATGGAGCAGAAAGATATCAACAACATCAAACTGACCGATAGCCAGAAGGATGTTCTGAAGAAAATACTCGACTTCGTCAACAACTCCAACGACCGAGTCTTCATCCTC
>CACYBS010000012.1 GCA_902772725.1 Erysipelothrix rhusiopathiae | reverse complement strand
TTTCCGTTCGCATCAAAATAGAAACGTATATATTCCTAATTATTAAAATTTAAGATGTTAGGTTTATACTACCACCATTTAGTGATTTGAGTAATCTTGCCATTTCTTACATATAATGTCATGCGCCATTCATAGGAACTATAATTTGTAGCGTTCATGCTAAAGCGTGCATCATATAGACGATATACTTGCGTGTATGTCTCCGATTGCCAGAGTCTGACATCATAGAATTGCTTTACGAGTTCTATTGGCATTCCTACAACTGGTATTTTCTTTGCATACGCAATATCTACGTATTGCTTGCCGTACTTGTTGTTCAGGGTCTGTCGTTCCTGTTTTTCTGCTGCTTCCCTTGCCTTCCTGGCTTTTTCATAGGCAGCTTCCTGGGCAGCTTTTTCATCTGCTAGTTGTTTATCAGTTTTTCCTTGGGTTAAATTAGAATGTGAACCATCAGGATATTCAAATGTACCTGTCCAGGGACGAAGGTCATCAGCACTCAAAATATATAGACGACTATTATCTGTGATTATATTATCTGAACCAGGGACTGTTCCGGCTACACGACCAGCAAAAATCTTACCGTCAGGATAATTTATTCGGCATGTAATTCTTTCGCCTTTTTTCTTGAAAGTTACCAATCCGCAGGGACGATGTATCTTTCCTCCACGTATTTCACCATCCCTGAATACAATGCTATCACCATTTGCATATTTAAGGAAAGTTAACTCCTCAGAAGTTTCTAAATTTGGAACCAAATCATCTTTTACCCTCACCGTCTTCTTCAATACTGCAACGATAGAATCGGACGCATTTATAGGATATCTTTTATTCCCAACAAGTTGGTATACAGGGGCCAATATTGTATGTGCATTTTTGTCCCAAGTGTATGCCTTGCAACCTATAAGACAGCCTATCTCCCACAGATATGGATAACGTTTTTTCGGTTCTTCTTTCAGATACAGCCAATTGGCAGCAAAACCATATCCAGGTCCACCAAAATTGAAAGAGAATTTTTTCTTTCCAGATTTGAAATTATCCCAGTTAACCGGGCTACTTTCGTCTTGATTCATTCCCATTCCTGACGAAGCCATGTCACCTTGTATTACACTGATGGCATCTCCGTTTGGAAATGTCAGTTTCATAGAGCGACATGATGTTCTTTTTGGCTCATAAATATCAATTGCTGCAGCAATCCCTGAAATATAATAATCATTATAATTTCCGTTGATAATGATTCCCTCCTCATTTGTCATTCTATATTCCCCAATCGGACAATTGGTAGTGGTGTCACCATACATATAGGATGAACTGTTGCTTGTAGAAAATGGTTCGCGAGACATTCCATCAGGATCTTCGTTAAGCGTTATAAAGTCGCCATTGCTTTTGCGGAAAACTCGTAGGGATTTATTACCTTTCTCATAGTGATCACATTTAAATCCAGCTATGGTGTTTGATTTAACCAAGGTCCATCCTTCAACTTCCGGCAGAGGTTTATCTTTTATATCGGGAAGTTCATTATTTAACTGATTAATTTTATCAACTAAAGTTGCTTTTTTAGCTACAGAAGTTGTTTTATTGCCATCTTTGTCCTTGTTCTTTTTCTTCTTATCTTGGCTTTGTTCTGTTTTGTCTTTTTTGAAAGCATCAAATAAGCCCTTGAATAATTGAGAATGTGCTTCGCTACAACATAATAAGGCTAACAAAGCAAATAATACAGTTTTTTTCATAATAAAATAAAATAATATAAGATTGTAATAAATACTGAAAATTACATCATAACTACTGGCACATTCTTTACGTTAGTGGCTTTCTTTGTTGTCCCGTTTACATCTACTTCAAAATTGAATTTTCTCTTAGGTAGTGGGTTGACAGTCCTTATTGGAGTAACTTTCAGATAATGTATCTTGTCACTTGAGCTACCGCGGTTTTCTATATAGGCAAACATGGCCTTGATTTGTTCAAGTGTCATACCTGGCTTTACCATGCAATCCATTACGTTTTTGCCATTAATTGCACCAAACGCCTGTATTGGACTCTTGCAGGTTGCCTGCTTATCCTCATGTGTAATATTGTCATAGTCAATATACTGCATAGTAAGTTTCTCACCGGAAATTTTGAATTTATTACTTGACATATTTCCGTATTCAATGACAGAATTGATCAAATAATCCCTGCATTCCTTAAATATACGGAATTCCGGAGTAAAAGTCATTGCTTTGGTCAACTTCTTGGGATCAACCATATCGGGATTTCCTGTAACAGAAATCTTTTCCTTTTCTAAATACAAAAATTGAGTATAATCAAATGACATGTTCACAACGTTACCCTCAACAGTGTATTTGCCAGGAACAGTGACAACAGGATTATACTTGATGAAATACATATCCCATGCATAATCCAAATTCATTTCCATGGTAAGCTTCATGTTCCCATCTTCATTGAAACTATACTGAACGTAAAACTTACCCTGATTACGATAATTGTATGCCTTGCTCCATGTTCCAACAAGCCCATCGGCAAAACAACTAACTACAAAGAATAATGCCGTAATAGTGAAAATTAATTTTTTCATAATTTTGAGTTTTTAATTAATATTTGGTTTAGGGTTATTCTTCATCATAGTCAATGTTTTCCTGATTTACACGACCAATCTTTTTCATACTGCCATTGGGC
>CACYBS010000011.1 GCA_902772725.1 Erysipelothrix rhusiopathiae | reverse complement strand
CTTCATAACCGGCTTCAAAGGAATTACCATAGCCGGATAGTACCTTCCCTAAAGGCTTGCTTACGTTTAATGTCTGTCCGCCATGGTTTTCAAAGCCAACAATCTTTGTCTGCATCCCATCCAGGTTGGCATCAATCACGATGTTTCCGATGCATCTGGAGCCGGCTTTTCCGGTATCGGTGTAATAATCATAGAATTTTAATCCATCGATTTTACGATTGCCTGCGGCAATATAATACTGTCCAAAAAGCTGGTACCCCCCGCAGATTAATAATACAAATGAATTTTCATCCATTGCCTTTTTAATATTCTCTTTTCTTGATAATAAATCAGGGATCAAGGAAATCTGTTCCTTATCGGCACCGCCACCTAAAAAGATCAAATCAAAATTGGAAAGATCTTTTTCTTCCCCGATTCCGCATGTTTCCAAAATAAACTCAATGCCTCGATCTTCACAGCGTCTTTGAAGCACCATCATGTTTCCCTTATCTCCATAGAGATCCATAATATCATGATACATCCAGCAAACCTTCATTGAATAACTCATGATTTCATCTCCTTTATTATCGCATTACGTGTCGGTAATAATGCTGTATAGGTGGCAATCGCATACACTTTTAAGTCCGTTTCTAATGTCTTATCGATTGCTTCTTCTAATGATTTAATCACTTTCATAGAACCCTTATAGCCTCCATAGTGAATACGCAAAGCCATATCATTGGCTCTGGATCCGGAGCATACTATCAGTTTTGTCTTATCGTTGATCAACTTTTCAAAGAAGGTGTCATAAATCCAGCTGACATCCGTGCCGTCCTGGGCATGGTCATTTAAAACAATGCAGATTGCTTTTTCATCATGATCGGTTTCTATGACTTTCATGACCTCGTTGGCACCGGTTGGATTTTTTACCAGATTCAAGATACAGGTCTTTCCGTTTAAATCAAATCTTTCATTCCGTCCGATCGGCTGCGGTGCATTTTCAAATACCTTGCGGGCACAATCGGCATTAATATTTAAATGCTTGGCAACCGCAAATACAGCTGCACAGTTATACATCGAATACATTCCTTCGTAAGGCGACTCATACGATTTACCTTCATACTTAAAGGTCTCCTTTGTCAGATCGATATCCTGAAGTTCGATATCCAGATTCGGTGATTTAAAATCACAGGATGTGCATTCAAATAAGCCAATATGCGAATATTGGTAATATTTATATTGAATACGCTCACCGCACTTTGGACAAAATCTTCCTTCGCTGGCTTCGTTGGTATGGTCTTTGGAATAGCGATTTTGGGCCAATCCAAAATACGTTGAATGGGCTTTGGGTGCTTTTAATGAGAGTCTTACTACATTTGGATCATTTCCGTTTAAAATTAATTCTCCTTTAAAGTCAGGCAATACACTTTCAATGGATTCGATCAGCTGTTCCATCTCACGGGCCCTGTCCAGCTGGTCACGAAAGAAATTGTTTACGACAAGAGCCGTTACCGGAATCTTAGGAAGAATATGGCGAATATTTAATTCATCTACCTCCAGAACAGCAGCACTTGCCTTCACTTTACCGGAAAGCGATGCGTTGGTAAGAAGTGTTGTCGCAACGCCGGCAAGAAGATTATCCCCTTTTCGATTCGATATCACATTATAGCCGGCATACTGAAGTAAATCGGTAATCATGTTGGCAGTGGATGTTTTACCATTGGTACCGGTAACTAAAATAACAGGACCGTCAAATTTAAGGCTCTGTAAGATATTTTCATCAAGTTTCAGGCCAATCTGTCCCGGCATAGAGCCGCCTTTGCCGATTCTATGAAGAATCGCAGCAGAAGCCTTCGTAGCCAATATCGATATATGCTTCATACTTTCATTCCTTTCCTTAAGATACTATATATGCTCAAAAATAATGCACTTTTATCCTTCCATAGGAAAATATACGCTTTTCAAAGTTATTTTTAAACTTCTTTCTTTAAGAATTTTTGATAGGTTAAATCCATCGCAAAGGCACCAAAGGGTGCTGTAATTAAGATGGATACCACCGCAATGCTGAGAACTAATTCACCGCAGGCTAAACCTAAAGATAGAGCAATACCGCCGATGGCAGCCTGAACGGTTGCCTTCGGTGTATAGGCCAACATGCAAAATACTCTTTCCTTTCGGTTGAATCTTGTCTTTACAAGCGAGATAAGTACACCGCACATTCTTACACATAGACACAATACAATCAGTAATATCGCATATGGACCGGCTTTAAGAGCATAATCTAGATTTACGCTGGCTCCCACCAGGGTAAAAAGAAAGATCTGTGCGCCTGCCCATAAAGAAGTATATTTTTTAGCCAGTTGTTTCGAGTCTTCCTGCATCGTTTGATTGATCACGATTCCCATCGACATAATCGCCAGATATCCGGACATCGCAAGATAATCTTTTAAAATCGTTTCTAAATACACCAATAAAAAGGATACAGAAAGTGTAACCAAAAATTGATTCATATCTTTAATTTTTCCTATTTGGAATAGATTTTTTAGTAACACGCCTGCCACAATCCCAACAAGTATTCCGGAACCAATCGATAACGGTATATTAAATAAAGAAATAAGATTGAGATTTCCTGTCTGCACAAGAGAAGTAAATATACTGAACAGAATGATGACATAGATATCATCCACACTGGCTGCAG
>CACYBS010000010.1 GCA_902772725.1 Erysipelothrix rhusiopathiae | reverse complement strand
CATGACAGCATATGAGCGCCGGCTTGTAAGGAACTGGGTAAAAGACGGGAACAGCGTGTATGGCTGTAAAGAATCAAGATATTATGGAGAAAGTGCCTATCCACTGGATTTTCTGGATGTGTATCGGTGTGACCGTGAAATCGATCAGAAGCTGCGAAAAAAAACACCGGAAGAACGAGAAGCATATCTTAAAGAACTCCTTGGATATAGGGAAGAATCTGCAGAAGAAAGGATTCTGAACGAGGAAAAGTCCAGAACGCCAAAACTGATCAATGACCATATCCGGAAAATCGAGCGGGAGATGTTCCATTTATGGGCATTTATTCTGAAAGAAGGCCTTTATCCGGAAGCAACTGAATATGTAATAAAGCACATGGATGAAGAAACACCTTTTGAGTGGTAATTAATACCATTATTACAAGTTCTTCCGAACAGCTATTTCAAAAAGCACTATGAAGCCAACCGCCACATCAGCTGCCTGGCTTTGACCGGTGGCACCTTTACGATTCGATCGTGCCTCGTCTGAAAGGACATGACATACGATATCCCTGAATCTCCTTCACCAAAAACACTTAATCACGCATATTGCGTCTGGCATAATTATCGGGCTATAAAGGATGTCCCATCGCGCTGGTTGTTTCGATATCTGCAACGATTAACCTGGGAAATAGTTTTCTAAATTGGTACTCGGAAAAGCGCTTGCCGGGTATAACTGTTGCATCAGGAAAAAACTCATTCTTACACGTTAATAATTAGTTTGATCGAACAAGGAAATATGAAGATCCTCAGTATAAATAAGAAAAAAGAGAGCCGTGAGCAATATGAGTTCCGTATTAAATACACATATATTCCCCGGATTAATAAGGCAGAACCTCAAATAAAGTTTCCGTCCATCGCATTTTGTTCAAAACAGTATGGCTTTACCCTCCATTACCCTATGCTGGAACGATGGTATCTTACACCGGACAAGCTCAACATTTACTCCAATAACACTTTAAGAAGTAAAGCAACTAACGTGCTCGATTTTATGAACTTCATCCTTCATAACACCCAGTGTGACTACATAGCAGACATTAGTATCGACACTATTGCTGATTTTCAAGAATCATTCAAAAAAACCAGGAGTGGGAAAATTCGCAGCCGGGCAGAATGGTTTCGAGGAATTCTCACGGTAAACGAGTTTTTAACCAACTATTATAAATCTCACTGTGAGCACATGCAGTTTAACTACACCGCGGATCAGCTTATAACGCAGCAGCTCGTTAAAAAGCAGGATTCCTATGGCAGCCGCCTTATTAAAACCCCTCATATATATGTAAAGCCTCCTCGATCTCAAACAGTCAAGGATCGATTTCTGCCAGAGGCATATTTAGATCTAATTCTTAAGGAAGCTCACACGTATGATCCAGAAATCGTTCTTGCCATAAAACTCCAGGCCTACGCAGGAATCCGAAGCGGAGAAGTAGTGAATCTTACCCGTAGCAGTATCGCTGTTGAGAGAGGGGGGTTTGGCGTCCTAAGGGGTATAACCCTCGACTTAAACCAGGATGCTCCATTTGCGGACCAGTATTCTGGAAAAACAGAATTTGGGCATATCAAAATCAAACGGACCCAACGAGTGTATACAGATTTTTTAAATGACATAGAAGACGCTATTGACCAACATAATGACATCCTCGTCGCAAGAAATGTTAAAAATTCTCAAGACGCGCCCCTATTTATAAATGCCTGGGGCAGGCCATTGTCTGTTGACGCCTACCGTAACCGGGTAAAAAGCCTGTTCCAGAACCATTTTTTGCCTGATCTTCAACGAATATCCGCCAATTCCTCTCTATGGAGCATCCATGGGCCCTATATAGAACGTTGGACTGGACGTACAGATCTCGTCACCGGCAAGAAAATCAAAGGGAAGTATCCAGGGGCTCATATGTTCCGTCATTGGTTCACGATGTATCTTCTTAATCATACTTCCCTTTCACAACAGGAGATCTCCAGGTGGCGCGGGGACAGCAATCCCGAATCAATGTTTTCTTATATCCATGTAAATGCGGACCTGATAAAACAGTATAAAAATGCTGCTTTTAGAATCCAAAAGCAACTTTTATCACATACATATTTTAAATAATGAGAACAGACCATTTATTGAAGAAAGGAAATGATATGGAGCAGGAAACCTTATCTTTAACAGAGGTAACTAAACTTACGGGATTATCCCGCTCAAAACTCAATCTATTAGAAGCGTTAGGCCGTATAACCTATATAGATAACCGCATTCCCAGAAGTATTGTGGACCGAATACTGTTTGAACAAGCTGAATACATCAGTTTGCTGGAATATTGTAGAGAACACAGTTCTCCAAAATTCAATGGTGATGATTCGCATGACCGAGATATTATTCTTGCTTATTTAGAACTAAACGACTTTTGGGGTATAAAACAAATACCCACGGATGATCTGATAATAAGTACTTCCCGAGATGGTTTATTTTTCTTCCGCAAAGACATAAAGCTTCTTGATTCTCATCTTTCTCATTTTTGGAAAACCGCCGGTCTTTCCGAAGAAGAACTAATTGAGCATTATCTCCAAAGTGCCATCCAACACTCCCATACGAACGAATATTTAAGAAGATTTCTCCAAGAGGAAGCTAATCACATCACGTATACCAGAGCCCTCTCTGAATGTGTTAGGTTAGTTTTAATGGTTCCGGATGTCCTTACACTAAAGAATAATGATATACAATCCCTCCTGCTTAAACAAATGTCAAAAAGGACAAGAGGATATATCGTTGCTTTTCTTAATTACGTCAAAAAAAATGTGACAACAGAATACGATACCATCAGTTTGGCATCTAAAAAAAATAGAATAGTAAAGGCTCTCGATGCATATTCCAATGAAACATACCTTGCACTGGCCAAGTGCATTTTTGGATCACAATATATCGAATCACATCATTTAATAAAAAAGGCTCTTTCCAACCATATCTATAGTGAGGCATGGCTTTATATTGCAATCCTTTTTATATGTGGATGGCGCGCACAAGACATCTGCAGAACATGGCGCTATCCGTCCTTAGATACGCTTACACACTTCGGAATTGATACAGCATCATTAAAAGACGATATTCTAAACGACTCGCTTTCTGAAAATACATACTTTAGGATATGCCAATATTCAGTTTCAGTCATTAACAGTGCCGGGTTCCTTCCTTCAAAGACTGCCCCGTTATCTCCTCCACCGCTTACCATACAGATATATGAAGGTCTTTATCCTTTTTTCGGCCTTTTGACATTAATCAATACCGTACACATATTAAAACAGAACGGCGGACAAATGCAGACCTATAGAGTCTCTACGTACCAAAATAAGATAACTCTGAAAAACTTTTTTGGAGAAGAGTTTGTGACTGCCCTTTCCGGAGAAAATCTCCATGCCAATCAAATGAATAAAGATTACCTGCAATCCATACAAAATGCAGCAAAAGAGAACGGTTGCTCTGGCATTCAAACTTCCATGCTTGCCTCCTATTGTCGCAATCATACTAATCTAAATTCTATAAAAGCATATTTGTGTGACAAACGTCTCACAGGTGAGACCGCTGATTTTATAATTGAATCCCTTTTATCCCGTGGAGTATTTGGCTTTGAACCATATCAAGCACTGGTTACGATGTACCCGGATTCCTTCGAACATTTATCTTTAAGTCAAAAGAATAGAATAATGGAGCGAATGGATGTTTCCCCATTAGACATTGAACTTGCTGGAGCTGAAGCAGCAGCAGCACTCAGCATTCATCGGAATTTTTTAAAAGGGAACAAGAATGGAGAAAAGCAGGTACTCGCTAATTTGTTAAGCCTTTTTGAAATATCTCAAGGAAGGGGTTTGGCCAAGGATGTTGGCGCCCATTGTATTCTCAGGGCAAATATGCAAGCTTGTCCTTATCCCAAAAGAAAATCCTGTATTGCGACTGGATGCAGGCACCTGGTTTTTAATCATTACGGTCACATTACGGTCCTTAATATTTTAAAAAATTACAACGCGGCTTCAAAAGCAGGGGACAAAAAAGCTGAATATTTTTTAAAAAAACGGCTTATACCAAAATATCAGCGAATAATCTCTCACTTAATCAAAAAGGCCAATATGAATGAAGACGACCAACGTGGATTGAAGATACTTATGGAGGATTATTTTAATGAGTAAATCTCTAAAAATAAAATATGCTGACGATCAATTTACGATCTATGCAACAGACCTGTTTTCTTCCTGCAACCCCTCAGAATTCCATGACGCTTTCAACGATTTACAAAAAGATGGACTAATCCAAGGAAACTTCGAAGATGAGACCTGGACTTGTTCTTCAGATACTGCTTCTTTTCACGTTAATTTCGGTTTTGACAGCTTCTCATACTCACGAGTACTAAAAAAAACCATAAAATTCACTCCAAGTGAACTTACTGATCTTCTTAAATACTATACGCTGTATATTTGCGGCAGTTATGTATTTAGCTCTATATGCGACAGGATAGCTTATTTACGGGATTTCTTTTCTAAATATGGTACTGTTCATTACAAAATCACACCTGAGCATAAAAGCGGAATTATTGATTTTCTTACATTTATCGGTTTACCTGACACTGTAATATCTGAAATTGAGGCTAATATACCACTCGTCAAGTCCCAGCCTAATAGCCAGCGTGATCTTGCTCCTTTGATTAATTATCTTGTTATCGATAATGAGATAACAGACATGTATGATTATGATATATCAGAACAAGATTTCATAAAATGGTTTCCTGTATATTTTTGGGCTAAGGTCACCCTTATATTACCTCTGCGGCCTACAGAAATAGTATTTACTCCATTTGATTGTTTAAACCAACACGCTGATGGCTCCATGTGGATTACCATTAGAAGAACATTATTAAAAAAAAGCCATTTAATAGTTCACTACGATGTTAACAAGGATTATGAAAAATGTGAATATCCAATATCTAACGAAAAAACTATCGGTGTCATTCAAAAGTATCTTCAATTAACTTCGTACGCACCTCGTCGTTTTTTGTTTTTATATAATAAGTTATCTAAGTATAAAATCTTTTCATATTCCGCGTTTTCTATACTTATTGCTACCTTTGTAAAACAATTTATAATTGGAAACCCTAAATACGCCTATGCTAAATTTGCCTCTGGCGTTTCTGAATTCTCTACGGTTTCTCCCGGTGATTCACGCCCCATCGCACTCTCTAATATGTTTTATCAAGGGATTGACGCCGAGATATGCAGACAGCTGGCCGGTCATGAACAGTTGGTTACAACTTATGGATACTATGAAAACATATCCAAGACCATACTTGCATCATCCATAGTCAATATACAGCGTGATATTAATCATCATTTTCAAGATATAGATAAATTGTATGAAGATTACACATTCAACGAAAACAGCTCTGCAATAAGCATACATTGCCGTTATTCACCCCAACCGCATATAACTGGTGATTATTCGATATGTATGGAATTAGACCAACAGGAAAGCTGCTTCGGATGCCGGTACCATATGGCAACTCAAGACGAATTAAACAATGAACTATCGTCCCGAAAAGCCGAACTGGAAAAAGCGGTTGAACTGTTAGCTAGATCTATCTTTTCACGTTCTAAGAAATATATATTTGATAAAGATAAATTATTGCTCGATCTACACACATGCATAACGCGTTACATGGAAGCGACAGATGAATGTGCGTTTCAGGAGAAAATCAAATGGCAAAGACACCGAAATACGATGATCGGCTAATGCTTGAAGCAGTCGTTAGATATGCGGATACACATAAAGGTCCTATCAAAGCTGTTGAACTCGCAGCTTGGGCTTCTCAAAACATTCCCGAACTAAAGGGAGTCCAGTATTACCATTTTCTTCGCCCTCACATAGAACGCGATCCGATTACCGGACAACGCCGCACCAAATCACGCGAATGCACCTTACGATTACGTAATTTCAACAAAATCAGAAAAAGTGTTCCCCAAATAAATAATAGCTTACTACTTGATTCCAGCGACTATGGCAACTTTTTTAATCTTGATTTCAGTCTGCAAAAGAGGGAAATAGAAAAAGCAAGGATACGTTTAGATGAGTTACTTAAAAGAAATGAAATTTTGGAACAAATCAACTCAAAACTCAAACACGAAACTCAACATCTATTGAATAGAAATAAAGAATTGGAAAGCAAACAAAAACAGCAGGATCGTTTTCAATCCATATTACAAACACAGTTGGCTTTTCTGCTGAAAACAACAGACGAAGAACAGCGAAATAGATGCCTGTCTTCTATAGGAATAGATCCTGAAAACGGCATTACACTGCTGTCTTTTTTTCAAAGCCAAAGAGAAAATACAGACTCTGCTTTTTCAATTAACCATGAAATAAAAAAGGACATTATAAATAGTTCCGAAGAATCTGGTAAAAGTTTAAGCGCCCTAGTTCTCAACGGATTAGATTTTAATGAATTATCCTAACTCACTTTTATGAAAAAGTCTCTACTGAAAGGCTTCCAATGAAAAGCACAAAACCTCTCCGTAAAAAGAATTTCTATTCCGAGTTATTATTATCATGGTCACCCGAAAATCCAGACAGAATAAGTGATTACACCCCCGGTTCTCATCATGTTGCATTATGGGTTTGTGAAAAAGGCCATACATGGTCTGCTCAAGTAAAAACAAGATATGCCGGATATAATTGTCCATTTTGTTCCGGACGAAATGTAATCCCCGGAGTTAATGATTTGGCGACAATCCGTCCAGATGTCGCTGCTCTTTGGCATCCAACCAAAAATGCAAACTGTACTCCGCAAAATGTTACATGTTCATCCCGAAAACGAGTATGGTGGATTTGTGAAAAAAAACATGAATGGTGGGCCCCTGTAATTTCAAGGACAAGGAAAGGTGCCAGTTACTGTCCAATCTGTTCACATCACAGGTTTTCATATGAAAACAGCCTTGTTGCAAATTATCCTTTAATTGCTCAGGAATGGGACTATGAATTGAATAATAACACTCCTGACCAGGTGTCTGCATATTCCAACAAATATGCCTACTGGATTTGTAATAAAGGGCATCGTTGGAAATCTATGATTCATACGCGGACTCGCTCAAATCGCCCTGGGCGTTGTCCATACTGCTCAGGGAAACGGGTTATACCCGGTGTAAATGATCTCCTCACGACCGATCCTGAAATAGCAGCTGAGTGGTCAGACTTAAATACAAAGTTCTCCCCCAAGGGAATATCACGTTGCAGCCATGCCCTTATATATTGGAATTGTCCAAAAGGGCATATATACAAAGCAAGCCCCGCCAATCGTGTTTATGGAAAAGGTTGTCCTTGTAACAGAAACCGATTACCGCTTATCTAATTTATTTTTATTAATACTAACCATGGTAAATGAAAACTATCAGCAAACTCTTCTTTATACGCATCCTTGTGTTGCCGCAAAATGGCACCCTTACAGGAATGGAGCCCTCACTCCTGATATGGTCACTTCCAAACAATCTAAAAAAGTTTGGTGGTTCTTTTCCTATGATGATCCTGACACCGGGCGCCATTTCGACTTTGAATGGTCTGCTCGCATACATAATGTCGTAAAATATACTTTTGAATGTCCCTTCCTGGCCGGCAAAGCTGTTTGGAAAGGGTTCAACGACCTGCAAACTAAGCGGCCTGACGTTGCTAAAAGATGGCACCCTTCCAAGAATGGTGCCCTCACTCCTGACATGGTCACTCCTAACTCAGTAAAAAGAGTTTGGTGGTTCTTTCCTTATGATGATCCTGACACTGGGCGCCATTTCGACTTTGAATGGCCTGCTAATATACGTAATGTCGTAAGCAATGACTCTGAATGCCCCTTCCTGACAGGTCGTGCCGTTTGGAAAGGATTTAATGACCTACAAACTAAGCGGCCTGACGTCGCTAAAAGATGGCATCCTTCCAAGAATGGCGCCCTCACTCCTGACATGGTCACTCCTACCCAAGCAAAAACAGTTTGGTGGTTCTTTCCTTATGATGATCCTGATACTGGGCGCCATTTTGACTTTGAATGGTCTGCTAGAATATTTCAAGCCGCAAACTATGTCTTTGAATGTCCCTTCCT
>CACYBS010000009.1 GCA_902772725.1 Erysipelothrix rhusiopathiae | reverse complement strand
TCATTAGTATAATAATGTATAACCAATGAATGTGATTCTATCAATTCGCCCAACCTTCTGTCAGTCCATCTTTGAGGGCAAGAAGGTATATGAATACCGAAAGAAAGTGTTCAAGCGCACTGATATTGATAGAGTGTATATCTATGCCACAAAACCCATCTGTAAGATTGTCAGTTACTTCACCATTGCTGCCATGATTGAAGATAAGCCTAGTAAGATATGGGAAATTACCTATAAAGGCAGTGGGATTAGCAAAGAGTATTTCGATGCTTATTTCAGCGGTTGTGACATAGCTTGTGCAATCGTCATTGGTGAAGTGGTTAAGTTTGATACACCAATTGACCCCAAGGAAGTGATTAAAAACTTCACCGCACCACAAAATTTTATGTATGTCGATAAGGACTTATAAAACTTTCAGTTTGCGTCACTCTGAAATGATAGTGAACTTCTATTGCAGACTAAGAACAACGAAAAACGTCTGAAACCCCTATAAACACTGAGATTCCAGACGATTTAAGAACTTTCACTAAGAGCAATAGTGAACTTTAATCTTAATCTAAGTCCAATTGGACTGTTCCGTTAAAAGTATAGGACTTGCTGCCATTGCCAAATCTGAAAGAATCGAACTTTACAGTTATATACTTTGAAGTCATGTCTAAGATGGTAGCAGAACCACTTGAATAATCATAATCGTTATAATAATCAACTGAGCTAGAAAGAATTGGGGAGAAATCCTCCAATTTGCTTCCTTTCTTCAAGTTTTGCCCATCTTCAAGGCCAATCTCATACATATAGTCGTAATTGTATTCTCCTTGCTGTGCATCTGACAACTCACCGCAAGGCAACAACAGCCTATCCTTTGAAGACGAAAAAGTGGCTGCACAACGATAGCCATAGCAAGCATAGCTTTTTCCATTGATTTGAAGAATGTCATAATCTTGTTTGAGATTGATTTCATCTTCTTCATCATCGTCACCACCGCAAGCGGTGAAACCCAATGCTGCCACCATCATGGCCAGCAGCATAATTGTTGAATAGAACTTTTTCATAGTTTTAATTATTTTTTTATGAATACTTTCTTTCCATTCTTAATGTAGATTTCTTTCGTGGATGTTTGAAAGATTAAAACTCCCATTGAAAATGTCCTCTATATTGTCTATACCACATATTAAGTACATGACAAGCGTTAGTGCCAGTAGTATCTCTTCTAGTTTCCTCTTAAAGTATTTAATCTAGTCTTAAATTTATACCCATTCATATTGCTGATTTCAATAACTGATTTATCAGGAGTTATCGTTGCGTCACCCCAGCTATCATCAAAATGTAAACCAATTCCATATCCTTGTGGGGTCTCTATTAAATACCAACTTCCTCCGTCAGGATAACTACGTCCGTCAATCAATTTAGACGTTTCAATCCATCTACGAGAGGTGTCATTTGCGCCTCCATGAGTAAAACGTCCATTAGATTCTATGCTTATTTTGAAGTAAATTTCGGCATTTGTGCCTCTAAGAGGATAAGCATAACTATAGTTGCCAACAAAGTAGGCTGCAATTTGTTGAAATCTAGCCTCTGCCTCCGCTTGTCTCATTTGTGCTTCTTGCTGTGCCCTCATTTCTTCTTGCTGCCGTTGCATTAAAGCTTGCTGTTGCTGTTTCTCGTCATCTTTACCACCGAAGAGAACAGCTAAAATAATGACAACGATAAAAGCAATCACACCGAACTTGGTGACCATTTCATGTGTTAATTGAAATCCGCCACCTGTGTCTTCGTATTCATCATAATCTTCTTCTACTTGTTTGGGGGTAGGAGGCTCTGTTACAGTTTGTATTTCATCCTGCTCTTGCTCACTATTAGGAGCTTTTTTTATTCGCTTTTCGCAATAAGGACAAAACGTTCTGTAATCACTAATTTCTTTACCACAATGAGGACATTTTATGATTGCCATAACTAAAAATGTGTTTGTTAATTGGTTATTGGATAATAGTTATTTAACTTCCCTATATATGGTTCCGTCTATCAAGTTCTGAATGTAATGACTTGGGCCATTTACCCACATGTGAGCGTTTGCTGATTCTAGTCCTGCGGTATTACCAGCTTCTTTCTTTACAATAAGTCCGTTTGCAACAGCAGTTCCATTAAAATACATTGTAGTTCCACGTATTTCCAAGACAGTGCCAGTATTTGCCTTGAACTTGTGAGAACGTATATATGCCCATACATCATCTGAATTTCTGAACACCACATCGTATCCATAATTTTTATCAACAGCCCCATCAGGCTCAAATCCTATTTGAACGATTCTTGCGCTATACACTTTTCCCATTTGGGAATTGAAAGCAATATCATTTATGTCATAGAAATACAAATCGTCACCTTTTGCCAGAGTGACCGATGCTTGCCATAGTCCATTCTGAGCTTTTGTTACCATCATTACATCTGAGTTGGTAACTATAGAGCCGTAATTACTTCTTTCGTTCAGATAATCAACAATACCCTTAATTAGGGCTTCTTTTTCGTGAATTGCCATATTTCTTTCTGCATCAGGATTATTTCCATAATAGTCGAATGTACTTTTGCCTTGCATGTCAATGAAACCGTATTTTCCATCCTTTTTGGCATAGAGTAATCCATCCGAGTCTCTACTATCTATTTCATCGTATATACACGGAACTATTTCATTAAAATTCTTATCTATAATGCCACATTTTCCATATCGAGGGCGCACAATCATAAGACCTTCTTTTATTCGTGTAACACTTTTATATGTCTCTCTGCCATTTTTGTCTATATTAAATGGTTCCATGCTATAAGAACCGTCTTCGTAGCCCACTTTTGTATAAACCTTAGCAATTCCATCCATAAAACGTTCAGCTGCCCCATAAGAAAAATCAATTACGACATTACCTTGCTTATCAATATAGCCAAATTGCCCATTCCTTTCAACAGCAGCCAATCCCTCTGAAAAATTGAACTGACTTTCGTATACAAACGGAATAATCTCTCGTCCTTGTTTGTCTATAGCTCCCCATTTGCCATTATCTTTTACAGAAGCCACACCTTCATTAAAAAAATCCGTTCCATCATACTTGCAAGGTATCACTTCATTGCCGTTAATGTCAATAAACCCATATTTTCTATCTATTTCGACAAATGCTAATCCCTCCCTCCATCTGTCGTCAATATAATCATATATGAATGGCGAAATCTCTTTTCCAGTCTTGTCAAGTAATCCGAATTTTTCATCCTTCATAACTACAATTAGCTCATGGATTCCATCACCACCAAATCCTTGATATCTATTAACAAAAATTTGGGGCAAATATTGAAATGGTGCTATTTCATTATTTGATTTATCAATCATTCCCCAGCTTCCATCTTTTTCTACTAAAAAGGCTTCATTGTTTTCAGAAGGAATAGCGTCGTCATAAATAACAGGAATGACCTCCTTTCCTTTATTATTAACACATCCTTTCTTTCCGTCTTTCTCCACGACTGACAAACCTCCAGAAAAAGGGGAAACTCTATCATATATGCAAGGAGCAATCTCTTCACCTTGATAATTAACAAATCCATATCTTCCATCTTTTTCAAAATCAACAGCTCCCTTGGTGTAACACCCTACTTGTGAAGTAAAGCCAAGGTCTGCCAAAATTTGGCCTTTATCATTTATCAATTCCCATCTTCCATTTCTTTTAACCCTAAAAATCCCCTTGTCCAGTGTATATATACACTCGTAAGCAAATGGAACAATTTCATTTCCCAAACTATCAACGATTCCCCAGCTACCATCTTTCTTAACACTTGCCAATCCGTTGCTATAATACTTGACTTCATCATATATACACGAAAGCACTTCATTTCCACATTTATCAATGAGGCCATATTTGCCATTTTTACAGACGTCAGCAAATCCACCACTAAAGAAAGAAACAGATTGATAAGGTTGACTGTTCAGTGCATTTGCTAGCATTTCCAAAGTATCTATTGGAATTTCTTTTATTTCCACAATCTCATTGCTGACTATGACAGAATCAAAGACAGGCTTTTCTTCCGCTGTTGCAACTGCAACACTATCTTTTGACTGTTTTGAAAAATAGTACCACAAGCCAACACCTAATAATGCAATGACAATTGCCACCACTGCAACTATTTTTATCTTATTATTGTGGTTTGACGGTTCAAGCCCTTCTTCTTCATTTTCGTAATTATCAACATTTTCTGCTCCACACTCAGGGCAAGACATTATATCGTCACTTACATAGTGACCATTTGGGCACTGTTTCATAGTTATATAATTTTGAATATTTAAATAATATATTAGAGGTATCTTTCAATGACCGAATCTGAGACTTTGGTAAGTGTTGATGTAATCCCAAACAATGATAATGTCAGTTTTGATTGTCCTTTTGAAAGAATGGTATAGGTGAATGAAGTTCCTTTCCACTCACCATCTGTTTCTTTTATGGTCAATTCATTGTCAGACACATTCCATGTGCCCTTTGCAATGTATAGGCCATCTTCATCATACTGCACGTTGATGCATGTGCCGTTTGATTTGAATTGCACATACTCAAATTCTTCATCATAAGAATCTTCTTCATCAACAGACCAAGTGCCCACCAAAAATGACGAATTAGTGTTACCTACTTCATCTTCATCATCGTCATCACCGCAAGCGGTGAAACCCAATGCTGCAACCATCATTGCAGGCAACATAATTGTTGAATAGATTTTTTTCATAATGTTATTGATTATTTAATGATTACTTTCTTTCCGTTGACGATATTAATGCCTTTGGTTACTGTCTGTAAACGTTGACCTTGCAAGTTGTAAATGACTGCATCGGCATTAGAAACACCATATATGGATTCAATACTAGAAGCCTCTTCACTCCACTCAATGCCATAAATCTTTAGGGCATTGTTAGAACTTGCTGCTCTCAATCCTCTAGCATTAGCTATTTGTGTTTCACCGCCATAGATATAAACGTAGGTGGGTTCTGTAACAGTATAGGGGAACGATGCTTTCATCTTTCCTTCAAGTTCCATCGTAATAGGCGCACTATTGCCTATCTTCACCTTCAACGTCATGTTACCGACCGTCTCTGCATTTATCTTTACCGTGCCACTGCCTGCTTGTACCATGAAAACGATACCAGTAAAACCATTCTTAAAGTCCTCACCGAATATGTCTTGACCTTCAAGGTTATTCATGTCTGTAT
>CACYBS010000008.1 GCA_902772725.1 Erysipelothrix rhusiopathiae | reverse complement strand
TTATATCATTATTACACAGCCATTTTAAATAGTAAGATAGTTGTATTCCGACTGGTATGGTATCAATCCATACCTTAGCGAACATCCTAAAATAGGAAAAAATCTGTTCGACAAAGTCCTAAAAAGTTACTTATAGAACAGATTTTAAACGAATTATTATGCAATATGCATTGATTTACATACCAACAGAGATACTTAGCTAATCGTTTTGCATTTGTTTAACAACTGAGACTAAAGTCTTTCCGATTTGGACTGCATCTTCTTTCGTATTATACTTACCAAAAGCAATTCTAATAGTACCTTCAGCAAACTTGGCAGGAACATTTATCGCTTTTATGACGTGTGATACCTGTGTTCGTTTACTATCACAAGCGGAGCCAGTTGATATGCAAATCCCTTTTAAATCCATCATATGGAGTATTGCTTCACCTTCACAATTTTTAAACGATAAACTCATATTACCAGGAATTCGATTTTCACTCCCGTTTCTTATATATTCAACACATGATTTATTGAGTATTTCTGTAACAATTTCTTCGAGAGCCTGTAAATGATTGGCATTCTTTACAATATCCATTATATTATTATTCAATGCTATTCCCATTCCAACTATTGACGCAACATTTTCTGTTCCAGCACGCTTATTGTACTCCTGTGAGCCACCAAATATAAATGGACTAATGTTTATTCCCTTTCTTATATACAAAAATCCTATCCCTTTTGGTCCATTGAATTTATGCGCAGAAGCCGACAATAAATCTATGCCCATTCTTTTGACATCTATATTTATGTGACCTACTGCTTGAACAGCATCTGAATGGAACAAAGCACCATGTTCATGAGCTATTCTACTAATTTCACAAACAGGTTCAATTGTACCTATTTCATTATTTGCAAACATGATTGATACTAGTTTTGTTTTCTGAGAAACTAACTGCTTTAAGGAATCTAAATCAACAATTCCTTTACAATCAACAGGAACATATTTAACTATCTGCCCATGTTTTTCCAATTCTCTACAAGTCTTTAAAACTGCATGATGCTCAATAGTAGATGTTATAATTTCCCCACTCATTGATCCTTTAGTCAGAGCCCAATTATCACTTTCAGTACCACAGGATGTAAAACAAATCTCATCAGGTTCTGCACCTATAGCAGATGCAATTATTATTCTTGAATTCTTAATAGCTTCTTTAGCAGAAGCAGAAAAAGAGTAAGGCTGAGATGCATTACCGTAATCATTAATTAGATATTTTTTCATAGCATCAAAAGCTTTTTCGTCCAGCTTTGATGTTGCTGCGTTGTCTGCGTATATCATGGCTAATATTCCTTATTAATAAATTGATTTGTTTTATCATCAATCCATTGTAATAAAGTAGTTCTGTTTAACTTAATGTAATCAGCCCACTTTTCGTTTACAACTATCGACCTTTCTTTACCTACTCTTATTATTCTATAAAAAGAATCATCATCTATATTAGAAAATTCTACAATTAAGTTATTCTTTTCAGCATCTGTTTTCCCTTTTAACTCTTCATACCATTTATAAGCTAATAATCTATACGGTACATAATTGGTTAATGATAAAATACTTCTTCTAACTAATGAACTTTTGCTAAAAAGCGCTGTCTCATAAATATCATAGACTTTAGAGCTCATTAAGATATCTTCTTCATTAATTAGAAGGATTGCCATATCATATAATTTATCAAAATGCCTAATTCTCTTACCTAATCTACAAACCGTCGAAAAAGAATAAGCGATCATCCAACATGCTAATTCGTAAAAGCTGAATTCACTCTTCTCTGGTGAACAATTTGAAAGTAAAGCTTTTAACATAAAAAGCTTATAACTGTTCATCAAATTATCATCTGCCACCATTTTCTGTAATTCAGTTTGATAATCTATCATGAAAAATCCCTCACTTTAATATTAGGCATATTTGGACTATATTCCATATCTGCAATTGATAATTGAGTACGAATGATTTTTCTTTTCTCAAAAGCAGGTTTAAAACAATATGTTTCAAACTCTTCCTTCGATATATCGGCAACTGTTTTTACATGAGGGAATAAAATTTTCATATATGCTGATGCCAATCGAATTATTGCTGTTGTATCTCTTGTGTCAGCGTTTTTAGGTATTTCTAACATTTCTGTTACAAGGGCAGCATATTTAGAGATTTTTCTTTGCATTGATAATATTTCAGAGTAATATTCAACATTTAATGAATATCCTTGTAACTTCAGATCTTCAGTTATTCTTGGCAAATACCATCCTTCTATCATCCCATGAAATCTATCAAGCAACGCTGTATCATGGAAAACTTCAGGCAATTCCTGAAAATACCTTTTATTTATCGGCTGTCTGTTATTATCTAAATCTATATTGCCCAAAAGTATTAATCCAGCAGTGGAAGTTTGTTTTGTTCCACCCATAGTAAACTGTCCGCTCTCAAGATATGTCTTTAAAGCACCTTGTAACTCTTCTTGGTTCCCAAAAACAATAGTTTTAATCTCGTCCATTGACACAAACTCATAATTTGGAATAATGCCAGGTTTATTTGAAGCCATATCATAAAACAGCTTTGCTCTTGTTACTTTTCCACCACTTATCATCCACCCATATTTTGACAGATTGTTAAATATATATGATTTTCCAGTGCCCTTCGGTGCTAACTCTATCATATTAAGATTTGGTTCGCAGAAAACTAATAATCGTGATATAAAAAGTAATTTTTGGGAATACGATTCAAATTGTGACGAGTCTGGGTTATATTCCATGCATCTTATTATGAAATCAATCCATTCATTTATGCTAAACTGCTTTCTAGCTTCACAAAAATATTCAAAATCTGGTG
>CACYBS010000007.1 GCA_902772725.1 Erysipelothrix rhusiopathiae | reverse complement strand
TATGGTGGATGAATTATCCCTTGTACAAACTTTCTTGATCGGTGATAAAGATGGGTTGCCTTTATTCGGAAATGCCCAAATAGAAGGATTTGATCTTATCAGCTGCTCTCAACAGCCGGGATATTTATATTTAAGATATAAACATGTATAAAAGCCTTTGCGTCGCTTGCGCAAAGGCTTTTTTGAGCTGTGTACTAAATATTCAATGGCGGCTTTAAAGTCTTGATAATGAAAACTCTGTATCAATACAGCTTTCTGTCTGTATTGAATCAAATAGGCAGGTAATGAAGTAATTCCCATTTTCTTTGTGAATAAGAGATCTTTGTTTAACTCATTTTCCGCACTACCATCCAGATAGTGCTGTAAAAATACATTTACATCGATTCCGGTTCTTTGAACGATTTTTAAGATTTCTTCCAGATGTGTGGTAGGCACACATTCCAGCACTGTAGCATGCCTTAAAGCTGTTAAAAACGCATCTGCCTTTTGCGGGTCGGTCAACTTGGCAGCCTCATAGGCAAGGTTGAGAGGTTTTGAAGAAGGGTGATGAACATCAAACAGGCAGAATCCTTCCATATTCATCGGAAGATGTCCTATTGATTCTTCGCTTTTATAAATTTTGGCAAGACGCTTACAGTAAACGGCAATTCCTGTTTCCGGTTCCATCGCTTTTTCTTCTGCAGTCATAAAGTCTTTCACATCCCGAACAAGCCGGCTCATGACATATTCGAACTCTATGATTTCGGCATATTCACATTTTAATTTTTCCAGAATAGGTTCGCTTTCATAGCTAAGTCCCATCATGGGATCGGTAAATATAGTAACTATGATCTTCATGAAATCACCGGAACACTCTACGATCGATAAATTGACCGCCAACACTCCATGAAACGATATCTTCAAATTTGATGTGGATGTTCTCCACGGGAATATTCAGAACTTTATTGTAGATTTTTGTAACAGATGCACTAAAGTTTGAAAACTGCCTGTGGTCTTCATTTCCGAATATAGCTGCCTCAATATAAGCGATTGGTTCATCGTTTTTGCCTCTTAACCATAGGTGGCAGTTGTCTTCCAATTCCAATAGAAATATTGTTCGCTCTTTCCGGGAATGATTTCAATTGCCTGTCCTAAACGCACTTTTAGCTCTGATTCCTTTTCTAAGCTTACTTTGCAGCTGACTTTCGATTTGATAAACGGCATACTATTTAACTCCATTTCTGAATTTGGTGCAGGATTTTATCGGTAACTTCCTGGTGCTTGTGCTGGTAGGTATGACCGGTCTTCTCAATGAAAATTAAATCGTTATGTTCAGCGGTGGGCAGATGAGAGTTTAAGTTCTTTAGAAAATCAGAAGGATCACCATCGGTGAAATTATCATAGGTACCTACCAGCAATGCACCGGTGTGCATAATTTTTTCTGCCTGGGAGAAATCACCGTTTCTTGCGGTATGTACATTATTGAGAAGGCCGGAAAATTGCCAGTCCCAGGCAGTGTTCGCATCCCATAAATGGGAATGGTAACATCTTATTTCCATCTCCATTGTCTACCTGTTTACAGATCAAACGTTTTTCCTTGTCAGTAACACCGGACATCATATAGGTTAGATTGGCCGGCGATAAAAGGAAGAAGTGATCTATATTTGCATCCTGATGGCGGGATAGATAATAGATAACTTTATTAGCACCTAAAGAATGACCCGCCAGAATAATATGTTGATATCCTTCCTGATGGGTAAATGTTAAATAGGCTTCGATATCATCATCGGTATAGGAAAATCGTTCATTCCAGGATCCGATGATTTCTTTTTTACCCGTATGCACATTAATGGTTTCTATTTGACCAAAGGCATCATTGGTTTGGACATAGATGAAATCAATTCCTGCCGCATTTAAAGTTTCCCCGATATTGTAGTAAAACGGATTGGAGTAAAAATTCCCGTGAATACTGGTAATCGCAATCATCACAGTATCGGCTGTTTTCTGTTCTTCTTTACGAAAAAGCACACCGTTTAATACAACGCCGCGTTTTGTTGGCACATTTAAACGAAACATCATGATAAATCTTTCTTTCGAAAAATACATTTATGAGCCGGTGATCTGTAACAGGCATTACAGGAAATACATTTTGAAAGGGCAGATGGATTCTGTAACAGCTTATTTGGAAAATCCGGTTCGCACAAAAGGGGACGTGACAGGGAAATAAACTGAATTTTAGATGCATTTAGAACATGCTCCATAGTATCGAGTGATCGAAAGCCACCTACTACAATCACCGGACATCTCACAAGTTTGGCTGCTTCCATAGCTGTTGGGGTAAAGTATCCTTCATTGACATGTGCCTTGATACCTGCACTGGAATCCATCTATCAATGGGCCGAAGATCAAATGGATAAAGAGTAAGATTTGAAAATTTACCATTGAAAAATGGATTTGGTTTTGATAAAGTAAATAGGCAGGTTTATGCCTGCATCCTGCTTTCCGAAAGGAAAGCCATAAGTCCAGAGGAGGTGTACAAAATGAAGAAATACGAAATCATGTACATTATCAACGCATCTTTAGATGAAAACCAGTTCAATCAGGTTCAGGAACGTTTACACAAAACAATCACTAACCATGATGGAACCATCGACAAAGTGGATGACTGGGGAATCAAAGATTTTGCGTATGAAATCGATCACATGAAAAAGGGACACTATGTTGTTATTAACGTAACTGCAAACAACGAAGGAATCTTCGAATTCCAGCGTGTATGCCGTATCAACAACAACGTCATCCGTATTATGGTCGTTAAGACCGAAGGTGAGAAGTAAGAGGCTATGATCAATCGAGTTATATTGGTAGGCCGTCTCACAAAAGAGCCGGAATTACGCCGCACCCAGAGCGGGGCAGGTGTTGTTTCATTTTCGCTGGCGGTAAATCGCCGTGTTCAGACACCGGGTCAGCCGGAAGCTGATTTTATCAACTGTGTTGCCTGGAACAAGACAGCGGAATTGATGGCACAATATTTACACAAAGGATCATTAATCGGTTTGGAAGGAAGAATCCAAACCAGAAATTATGAAAACCAGCAGGGACAGCGAGTATACGTTACCGAGGTAGTTGCCGATTCTGTGCAATTCCTGGAACCGAAAAATACCCGTTCTCAGTCCGGATATGGAAACCAGTCTTATGGATCAAACCAGGGTTATAACAATAATAACCAAGGTTACAACAACCAGGGCTATGGCAATAACAACTACAATCAGTCTTATTCCAACCAGCCGCAGGATGATCCGTTTGGCTCATCATTTGATACCACAGATACACTGGATATCGCCAGTGATGATCTACCATTCTAGAAAGGAAAACAATTATGGCATTTAAAAAACAGCGCATGGGTCGTAAAAAAGTTTGTTACTTCACAAAGAACAAAATCAAAGAAATCGACTACAAAGATGT
>CACYBS010000006.1 GCA_902772725.1 Erysipelothrix rhusiopathiae | reverse complement strand
CAAGAACATGGTCCAGCCAAGCTAAGTATCCATCTGATCCATTACACCTGAACTGACTTTCCAGTTTAGCATAATGGATGGTTGCTCTTGCTTCTTTAGCATACTTAGTAATTAAATCTATTGAACCAATATCTTTCAATGTTACTCTTTGACTTTCATCAATGAAGAATGCACTGAAGTTAGCTGCATTTATGATTTCCTTTATCTGGTTTTCTCCTAAGTTAGAGAATAAACCACTCTTTTCGTTAAGACGGTGTGCTTCATCAACAATAAGTACATTACAGCTGTTCTTCTCAGCTTCAGTAAAACCACCTGATCCCTTGAACAGGTTATTCATATAACTCATCTTACTGATCTTCAGTTTTGAAGCAAATACATTTCTAGGAGCACTGTTCTTTGTGACATAGAAAGAAGTGAATCCAGATTTGTTAAATGTATTCAGTAACTGTATTGCCAGTACAGATTTACCTGTACCAGGACCACCTTCAACTACATATACTTCCTTATCATTACGGTATACACAGCTAGTACCTAAGGAAACAATATCTTCATAGATGACCTTCTGTTCATCTATCATGTTAAATTCCTTGTTACCTTTTAACACTGATGCGAATGCCTCCTGCAACATTTTTGAAGGCTTTATCTTACCGTTTTCGATTTTATATAATCCCTCTCTGTTATCACCTTTGGTGATATAGGTCTTAATGAACTTTCTCAGATCAGCAAATCCATTTGACCCAAACATAGGTGCAGCGTTAATGTACACTTTATATTTTTCGCTGTTTATAGGATCATTGGGTTTCAAATTATAGTTATGAAGGAAAGCACATGGGTGTAATTCTATTTCTTCATCCTGTACTGTCTGGTTAAAACTTTCTATCAATGAAGCATATGTCCATGCCTGATAACTTGGATGTGTAACATCTCTGTTAGCATGACCGGTAAAAGTATTGACCAGGCCATCTTTTCCTTCAACCGCCTTGCAATGCTGCCACTGCTTGAGTTCAATGATAACAATTGACTCTCTATCGTCATCATTTATTCCAGACAGCACAAAATCTATTCTTTTAGAAGTTGTTGGAATATTGTATTCTATGGCTACACCACAGTCATTTGGTATTTCAGGATCAGCCAAAACACCTCTCATTCTTAACATGGATTCTGTCCATGAATTAATCTGAGAGTCTCCTGACCTTCCAAAATGTGCTTTATATTTTTCACTAATCTTATCAGTAATGAGATTCAAATCAACATCGTTGATAAAATCATTTTTTATTCCTTCGTAAACTATCATTCTATTCTATATGCCTTCTACTTAATTTTATCAGATTATTTTTTATTCATAATATAGAAAGAATAATCGCCTTAATTTCCTTTATATCTTTTTCAGTTTTTAAATTATCAAGATCATATATTTTAGAAAGGTTATCCGTAGTCGCCTCATAAACATATATACCAAATGTGTCTATTACTAGAACATGATTTCCATACATTTCATTACTTGTAATGTAATCCTGTGATTTCTTAATTAAATAACACTTATCCACATTTGTATATTTTACAACTTGACCTTTCAAATTCTTCTCGGCATTTATATACAACTTGACTTCAATTGGAAGATATTTGCCGTTTAGCAAGATCACATTATCAACAAATGAATCAGGATAGATAGATTTCGTACATCTACATTCTCTATATATCTTCCTTTTATCTCCTAACAGAGATAATAAGTAATCAACATAGAATGATCTGAATTGTATTTCCAGGAAGAAACTTCTTCTATACTGCCCCGCCAACTCAATCCAATTATGTCTATTTATTTTCCTTAAAGGAATAGGGATCGATACACTGTCTCTTACATATCTTGGTAATGGATTCTTTGCTTCAATGATTGCTCTTAATCTTTCGAACTGTTCGCCAAACACTCCTGTAATTGCTCCCCCTCTCGAAACGAGAATGAAGCTATTAAATTCAGAAATATCAACTGGTTCTGTAAGCTGAATGACACCATTAATATCTCCATATAGTCTTGATTTCCAATGGAACAAATCATTGTCTTCAACTGCTTCATAAACAGGGTTTCCACTTACTCTTCCAATGGCAAATATCTTTCCTCCAAATTCTTTGTAAAGATGAATAGCTATATTAATCCATTCCATGAAGATTCCATACTCTTCTTTGGAAAACTGATCTTTTGTTTTGTTTAGTTGTGTCCTAAGAGCAGTTATTTTTGATATTGCTGTCTTAGAATGCATGAAAAACACTATATCTCCAGCTTTTGCCCACTTTGGAACAGTCCAGTTTGTTTTTTCTTCATAAAGAACATCCTCAACGTTAAAACAGCCATGTTCATAGATGAACCACTCTAGTTCTTCAATTGTTTCCGGAAAGGAAATATTATTAATGAATGCTTGTACAGATAAAGAAGGATCATATAATTCAGATCTTTCAAATCTTTGTCTTCTTGTCTCTTTTTCTAATTTGATTAGTTTTCTACGCCTTTCATATTCCATAATTGTCTCCTAGCCATAGATTCTTCAGACTTCTTTTATCTTTCTGTTTAAGCCATTTTTTATACTAATCTATTCATTTGCAAGAATAAGGAACCCCTGTTCAAATGCGTCTGGATTTTTAAACTTTCTAATTGATCCACTAAAGTTTGTTTCAACTATCTCTGGTGTAACCTTAACGATATAACCTAATCCAAAATACTTGTGTCCGACTTTTTTTCCAACTTTTATCTGTGATGTATCAACACTTGTTAATGCTTTACTCTCCTGGTTACTAATTGAAACACTTGTTTCTATATTCTTGTTTAGCTCCTTCTTGTCTTTACCCTGTTTATTATACCTAGTAGGTTGTTTTATTTCGTTGACAAACTCACTGGTACTTCCCCATACACTAAATAGATTCAATTCGTTTTTAGCCCTTGTAATTGCTACATAGAAAAGTCTTCTTTCTTCTTCATATTCTTT
>CACYBS010000005.1 GCA_902772725.1 Erysipelothrix rhusiopathiae | reverse complement strand
CAAACTATCTCAATTGAAGTTCGCTCTTTCTTTGAGTGATTTCAGTAGACATTCAGTAAAGAGCATTGGCTTAACTGAATGACATTGATAATATCCTTCTTTTTACAGTCTTATCCGATTTTTTTCATACCGCCCATGTATGGCTGTAATACTTCCGGAATTAATACGCTTCCGTCTTCCTGTAAATTGTTTTCTAAGAACGCAATCAACATTCTTGGCGGAGCTACACAGGTATTATTTAATGTATGCGCAAAATATTTTTTGCCCTTATCATCCTTAACACGAATCTGTAATCTTCTAGCCTGTGCATCTGTTAAATTCGAGCAGCTTCCTACTTCGAAATATTTCTTTTGACGAGGAGACCATGCTTCAACATCAACCGATTTACATTTCAGATCCGCTAAATCACCGGAGCAGCATTCTAATGTTCTTACCGGAATATCTAAAGTACGGAAGAATTCTACTGTATTCATATACAGTTTTGTAAACCATTCCTTGCTTTCTTCCGGCTTACATACTACGATCATTTCCTGTTTTTCGAACTGATGGATACGGTATACGCCGCGCTCTTCAATACCGTGTGCTCCTTTTTCTTTACGAAAACAAGGAGAATACGATGTTAATGTATATGGAAGATCTTTTTCGTCCAATACAGAATCAATAAATTTACCGATCATGGAATGTTCGCTGGTACCGATCAAATATAAATCTTCACCTTCGATTTTATACATCATACCTTCCATCTCCGCAAAAGACATAACACCATCTACTACGGCAGAACGAATCATAAACGGAGGTACAACATATGTAAATCCTTTATTGATCATAAAGTCACGTGCATAACTGATAATAGCAGAATGCAGGCGGGCAATATCACCCATCAAATAATAGAATCCGTTTCCGGCAACCTTGCGGGCACTCTCTAAATCGATTCCGGATAATCTTTCCATAATATCTGTATGATACGGAATTTCAAAATCAGGTACAACCGGTTCTCCGAAACGTTCTAATTCAACATTTTCGCTGTCATCTTTTCCGATTGGAACTGTTTCATCGATGATGTTTGGAATCATCATCATTTTTTCTTTTACGCTCTTACGTAATTCTTCTTCTTTGGTTTCCAGTGCCTTTAACTCATCAGCCATATCAGCTACTTTTTTCTTCACTTCTTCAGCTTCATCTTTTTTACCCTGGCCCATTAAAGCGCCAATCTGTTTAGAAATTTTCTTTCTTTGAGAACGAAGTTCATCTCCTTTTTGTTGAGAAGCACGAAGTTCTTTATCCTCTTCCAGCACTTCATCCACTAAATGAAGTTTGTGGTCCTGGAATTTCTTCTTCATATTCTCTTTCACAATTTCAGGATTTTCACGTACAAATTTGATATCCAGCATTATTCTCTCCTCCTTGCCAAATAAAAAGAGACCTCATCACCATAAAGGGACGATGTCTCGCGTTGCCACCCTTCTTACCTTAAAAAACTTAAGATCTCTCGACATGATAACGGTATGTACCGAATTCGACTACTGAATTCATCGAATTACTCAAAGGTGCTTTTCATCCATGCTCTGTCGATATTTTCACCATCCATATCGTCTCTAAAATCAGTTTTAGGATTACTTTTCCTTCTCTTCGTTTTGACAAATAATTTATATCATTTTTTATCTGTTTAGGCAATGAAAAAAGCCCTTATCGATTTTCCACATATTTAAATATCTCATTAATATATAATGTTCCGATTTCGCTCAACTGTGCTCTTTTTTTAGTGATATATCCGATTCGCATTGTACTGTTTTGATGATGTTCATCTTCTTTAAAAGGAACTACCAGACAGTCATCATTATTTAATTCTTCACAAATAATTCCAGAACAAAGTGTAAATCCATTTAATCCAATCATTAAATTCAACATCGTAGCCCGATCACTGGCTTTAATGACTCTTGGATATTCTATATCACTCAAAATTTCTTCCGCCAGGAATAGAGAACCCTGTTCTCCCTGATCAAAGCTCAAACATGGATAATCAAATAGATCATTTAATGTGATAGATTTTTTTGATGCCAGAGGATGTTTTTTCCATAAGTAGACATATGCATCACATTCACAGATAGGAGTAAAATCCAATTCATTATCCTTTAATAATTTATTGATGTACTTTTCATTGAAATCACTTAAATACAGAATTCCAATTTCACTTTTCATAGTTCCGACATCTTTTATGACATCATACGTTTTCGTTTCACGAATCGCAAATTCATAATTTAAAGTATCGTATTGTTTAACCATCTCGACAAAGGCTTTTATCGCAAAAGAATAGTGCTGGCAGGAGACGCTGAATTTTCTTTTTATATTTCCTTTCACAGAATACTTCTGATTTAACAATTCATACTGTTGATATACCTGTCTGGCATATATTAAAAACTCCTGTCCTTCGTTGGTCAGATATACTCCCTTACTGGTTCGTAAGAAAATCTGAATTCCTATTTCATTTTCCAATTCACGAATAGCGGTCGTTAAGGTAGGCTGGGAAATAAACAGCTTTTCAGCTGCCTTATTCATAGATCCGTTTTCGGCAATCGCAATGCAGTAATATAATTGTTGAAGTGTCATTTTATACCTCCATTCCTATTTTACGAAAACGGGATGTATAAATCAAATTTATATGTTTATTAAAATTAATAAATTATTATTATCTCTAAACAAAAGAAAAAGAATAGGATTTTCATATCCTATTCAGATTCTGTTTTTTCTTCTGTTTCTTCTTCCGATGTTTCTTCCTGATGATATACCAGAGTCATTTTTGTGACTTTCGCATCATTTGTCAGATTGATCAGACGGATACCCTGCGTATTTCTGCTGTATACACCGATATTTCTTACATATATACGAATCATAATACCGCTGCTGGATACGATCATAACATCTTCATCACCATGTACAGCTCGAATTCCTACCAGTTTTCCTGTCTTATCCGTAACATTTAAGGTACGAACACCCTTCTTACCTCTGGATGTTAAGCGATAATCCTCAAAGTAGCTTCGCTTACCATATCCGTTTTCGGCAACCGATAAGATCGTATCGCCTTCTTTGGACATGGCAACACCGACTACTTCAGATCCATCGCAGTTAAATCCTAAAACACCGCTGGAGCTGCGTCCTGTCGGACGAATCTGATCTTCGTGGAAACGGACAGCTTTTCCGTTCGAACCGGCAATAATAATTTCATCATCTCCGGTTGTTGCCTTCACAAAGGCAAGGCTGTCATCTTCACGTAAGGTGATCGCAATTTTACCGTTTCGGTTGATATTGTCGAATTCCGATAATCGTGTTCTTTTCGTAATTCCTTTTTTAGTCACGAATAATAAATTCTTAAATTCTAAATCTCCGAATTTATTATCTCTTGGCATTGGCTGCAGGATACATACTCTTTCGTTATCTGCTAATGGAAGAATATTAATAATCGGCAGACCCTTCGATGTGCGGGATGCACTCGGAATATTGTATCCCTTTAATCGATATACACGACCTTTATCCGTAAACAACAATAAATGATCATGTGTTGACATAGAGATCATCGTATCAATGGAATCCTCTTCATTAAGAGTTAGTGAACGAATTCCTCGGCCACCGCGGTTCTGTGCCTTATAGGTATCAACCGGCTGACGCTTAATATATCCGGATTCTGTCAACATAATGATGACATCTTCTACCGGAATTAAATCTTCATCTTCCATGTCTACGGCGATATCCGAAATCTCTGTTCTTCTGGCATCTCCGTATTTCTTATCAATTTCATCCAGGTCATCACGGATAATTTGATATACTCTGGATTCATTGGCCAGAATATCTTCTAAATCCGCAATTGTGATTAATAATTGATTATATTCGTTTTCAATCTTATCACGTTCCAATCCGGACAAACGTCTTAACTGCATCGCTAAGATTGCCTTTGCCTGAATTTCCGTTAATCCAAACCGGTCACATAATTCCTGGGTTAAATTGGCTTCATCATTTCTGGATTGACGGATTACACGAATTACTTCTTCGATATGATCAATCGCAATACGCAAACCTTCTAAGATATGGGCACGGTCTTTTGCCTTCTGTAAATCAAATGCAGTCTTTCTTCTTACTACATTAAATTGATGATCGAGATAATCAAAAATAATCTGTTTTAAAGGAAGCTGTTTCGGTCTTCCGTTTTCCAGAGCTAACATGTTAATGCCAAAACTGGATTGAAGCGGAGTCATACGGAACAATTGATTGATGATGACTTCTTCCTGGGCATCTTTCTTTAATTCCATAACGATGCGAATACCTTCGCGGTTACTTTCATCATTTAGATATGTAACACCCTGAATTTCTTTTTCCTTAATCAAATCCGCCATCTTTTTAATCAGATTGGCTTTATTGACCGCATATGGAATTTCATAGAAGATAACTCTTTTCTTTCCGGCACCGGCATCTTCAATGCGGTACTTTGAACGGATCATAATGGAACCGCGACCGGTTTCATATGCCTGGCGGATGCCTTTTCGACCCATAATAATGCCGCCGGTAGGAAAATCAGGACCTTTAATAAATTCCATCAGTTCCGGTACTGTAATATCCGGATCATCCATTACAGCTTCAATCGCCTTAATGGTTTCCGATAAGTTATGCGGTGGAATATTGGTTGCCATACCAACCGCAATACCAACCGAACCATTGATCAATAAGTTAGGAATACGGCTTGGAAGTACAACCGGTTCGGTTTCCTCACCATCGTAGTTTTCCTGAAAATCAACAGTTTCCTTATTGATATCACGCATCATCTCCATCGCAATTTTAGACATACGGGCTTCGGTATAACGCATCGCTGCAGCGCCATCTCCATCCAGAGAACCAAAGTTACCATGTCCATCGACAAGTGGATAACGATAGGAGAAATCTTGTGCCATACGAACCATGGCATCATATACGGCAACATCACCATGTGGGTGATATTTACCGATAACTTCACCGACAATACGCGCACTTTTCTTATGCGCAATATTGGATGTCATTCCCAGTGAATTCATCGCATGTAAAATACGACGGTGTACCGGCTTCATTCCATCACGAACATCCGGCAGGGCACGCTGTACGATTACAGACATGGAATAATCCAGAAAAGCTTCACGGACTTCTTTGGATATCTCGACTTCTTCTATCTGATCATATTTTTCTTTATTTTCATCTGACATCGAATCGTTCCTCCTAGAAGTCTATTGTCGCATAGACGGCATTTTCCTGAATAAATTCACGACGCGGGTCAACTTCTTCTCCCATTAATAAAGAGAAAGTACTGTCGGCATATTCCGCATCATCAATGGTTACGCGTTTCAAAATACGATTTTTTGGATCCATTGTAGTTTCCCACAACTGCTCAGCATCCATTTCACCTAAACCTTTATAACGCTGCACTTTATAACCATCTTTTAATTCTAAACGCAGCGCATCCATTTCCTGTTCTTTATACGCATATTCAATCCGTTTCCCTTTTTGAACTTTGTATAAAGGAGGCTGGGCAATATATACATATCCGCCTTCAATAACCGGCTTCATAAAGCGGTACAGGAAGGTCAACATCAAAGTTGCGATATGACTTCCGTCGACATCGGCATCGGTCATAATAATGATCTTATGATAACGAAGTTTGGAAAGATCTACTTCATCTTTTATACCGCATCCAAACGCAGTGATCATGCTGCGAATTTCCGCATTATCAAAAATTCGATGTTCACGCGCTTTTTCAACATTCAAAATTTTACCTCTCAAAGGTAAGATAGCCTGCGTTTTCGCATCGCGTCCCTGCTTAGCAGAGCCGCCGGCTGAATTACCCTCGACGATATAAATTTCACATTGTGATGCATCTTTAGAAGAGCAATCCGTCAATTTTCCCGGAAGGGAGCTGACACCGTCCAATGCACTTTTACGGCGGGTTAATTCTCTTGCCTTTTTCGCAGCAATTCTTGCTTTAGAGGCAACAATCGACTTTTCTACGATGGCCTTGGCATCGGCCGGATTTTCTAAGAAGAAACGCTTGATCTGCTCACCGGCAATATTGGATACAATTTTTCTTACTTCACTATTTCCTAATTTTGTCTTTGTCTGTCCTTCGTACTGCGGATCTGGATGCTTAACTGAAATAATCGCAACCAATCCTTCTTTCACATCATCCTGAGACAAAGTCTCATCTTTCTTTAATAAGTTATTTTCTCTTCCGTAATTGTTGATTACACGCGTTAAAGCCATTCTGAAACCATCTTCATGGAAACCACCTTCATGGGTATGAATATTGTTACAGAAAGAATAAATGTTAGTATGATATCCATCGTTATACTGTAAGGCTACTTCCGCAAAAATATTATCCTGTAATCCATCTACATAAATAACTTTATCGCTGATGGTATTCTTGTTCTTATTAAGATAACGAACATATTCAATGATTCCGCCTTCATAAAGATAGTCATTGTATACTTCCTTTTCGCCTCTTTCATCCTTTAGAGTCAATCGAAGATTGCGGTTTAAGAAGGCAAGCTGGCGAATACGGTTTCTAAGTGTTTCATAATCGTATTCTGTTGTATCCGTAAAAATCTTCGGATCGGCTTTAAAGCGAACTTTAGTGCCGGATAAAGTAGTCATTCCCACTTCTTTTAATGGGGCTACCGGATGTCCTCCGTCTTCAAAACGAATATAATATTCCTTTCCGTTTTGATATACAGTTACTTCCAGCCATTCACTCAATGCGTTTACAACACTGGCACCTACACCATGTAATCCACCGGATACTTTATAAGCACCGCCACCGAATTTACCTCCGGCATGTAATACGGTCATAATGGTTTCAACCGCGCTTTTGCCTGTTTTTTCATGAATACCGACCGGCATTCCGCGTCCGTTATCTACTACGCTGATCACATCGCCTTTTTCAATGGTCACATCAATTCGATTGGCATATCCTGCCAATGCCTCATCGATTCCATTATCTACAATTTCCCATACAAGATGATGTAAACCTCTCTGGCTGGTAGAACCGATATACATACCCGGACGCAGGCGGACAGCCTCTAATCCCTCTAAGACCTGAATATCGTCAGCTGTATAAGAATGATCTACAAAGGTAGCTTGATTCTCTAATTCTTCAAAGTCTATAACTTCCTTTTCAAAATCGTCACTCATTATGTAACCTCCTTTGCCTTTCCACTATCTATTTCATAAAAATGAACCTTTCTTCCTTTAAACCAGGACAAGTCCATTTTGTCTGTTGTCGTAATAAAAATCTGCATAGAACCGGGTAATATTTGAATAAATCTTCTTCTTCTGAATTCATCCAATTCGCTGAATACATCATCCAATAATAAAATCGGATACTGTCCGGTCTTATCTTCAATCATCTTTGTCAAGCCAAGCTTTAACGCAAGAAGAAAACTTCGCTTCTGACCCTGGCTGGCAATTTCTCTTAATAATTTTCCGTTAATAATAAAATCTAAATCATCCTTATGAATACCTAACGTTGTCTGTCTATATCTCTTATCCCGTTCCAGACTGTTTTTATATACTGCTGTCAAATTCTCTTTTAAAGAATCATCCACGGGAACAAACGTTCTGTATTGTGCATCAATAATCTCGTTTTCTTTTGAAAAAAAAGGATACAGTTTTTGAGCATTTCCGATCAATTCTTTCACAAATTGATTTCGCTGCCGGATAATGACAATCTGATCCTGTATCAATTGATCCGTATATGTTTCCAAAAGAAATTCATCCGGTTTCTCCTGTTTCAGCAGCATATTGCGGGCATGAAGAACCTTTTGATAGTGGGATAATGTCGAAGTATATTTAATTGACAATTTAATCAATTCTATATCAATAAAATGCCGTCGAATTCGCGGAGACTGCTGAAACATCATCATATCATCCGGGCAGAACAGCACCGCATTGACAATACCTACAAAATCTGAATATTTTTTTATCGGATCCTGATATCTGAAAAGATGTTTTTTTCGATCGGAGAAAATTACCTGTAAATCTTCATTTCTCCCCCTGGTTTCAATTCGGGTACGAATGATAAAGGAATCCTCTCCTTCTTTGACAAGATTATTCAATTGATTAGTACGAAAGGAATGCAGATGACTGAGAAAATAAATGGCTTCGATCACATTGGTCTTTCCCTGTGCATTTTTCCCATATAAACAGTGAATGCATCCTTTTTCAAATGAAAAGCTCACCTTGTCATAGTTTCGAAAGTGAATCAGATCTAATTTTTCAATATTCATTTGACCTCTATCCTGATCTCATTAAAAGAAACAACGTCACCTTTACGAATTTTCTTTCCTCTTCGATTTTCCGGTTCACCGTTCACATAAATATCGGTTTCTTCCAGAAATATTTTTGCCTCTCCTCCGGAGGATACAACATCGCAGGCCTTCAATAATTGCTGCAGCGTGATATATTCACCCTGTAAAGAAAATTCCATAAATAATCACTTCTTTCACTTAGTTATTATATCATATTTAAAGGATTTTTACCAATCGATAAAATCAGCTATCGCCGATATCTCAAAATTTAAAAATAAAAGCCCCTAAAAGGGGCATTTTTGGGCTTTTTTTGGACAGGGATAACTTTTTTATAATCCCTTTTCAATTTCGGCCGTTATTTTTGTTTTTTTATCATAACATATGATACTGTCCGAGGAACTCTTTTGTACGTGGATTGGTTGACTGGAACAAAGCTTCCGGTGTCGTGTCTTCCACCACGAATCCTTTATCCATGAAGATGATGCGGTCGGATACATCGCGGGCAAAATACATCTCATGGGTAACGATAACCATCGTCATATGTTCGGCAGCTAATTCACGGATAACCTTTAAAATTTCTAAAGTCAGCTCCGGATCGAGGGCACTGGTCGGTTCATCAAAGAAAAGAATTTTCGGTTTTAAAGCTAAGGCACGGGCAATGGATACACGCTGCTGCTGTCCACCGGATAATTGGCATGGATAATAATCCTCTCTATCTTCCAAACCCATTTTCTTTAATAATTCTCTGGCCTCTGCATAGACTTCTTCTTTATTTCGCTTTTGAATACGAATCGGAGCATCCGTAATATTTTTCATAACATTAAAATGCGGGAATAAATTAAAGTTTTGGAAGATCAAACCAAATTGTTCTCTTGCTTCCTTAATCACATTTTTATCCCCATATACAGCTGTTCCGTTTGGAGATGTAACAATCTTTTTTCCGGAATAATCAATTTCTCCGGAATCGATTGTTTCTAAAAATACAGCACATCGAAGTAACGTTGATTTACCGGAACCGGAAGGTCCGATAATCGATACAACATCACCTTGATTCACCGTTAAATTGATAGATTTTAATACTTCCAGAGAGCCGAAGCTTTTCCGAATATCTTTCATTTCTAATACTGACATGCTTCCAGCTCCTTTCTAGTCGTAATATTTCAATCTATTTTCGATGCGTTCCATGATAAAGGCAACGATAAAGTTAAATACATAGTAGAAGACAGCGGCTACCATAAACGGAACCATGCTCTTTTGAGCAGCAGCCAGGGCTTTTGCCTGCGTAAACATTTCCGTATACGCAATCGAGAAGGCAAGGGAAGTATCCTTAACCAGCGTGATTACTTCATTGGTAAGTGCCGGCAAAATGCGTTTGATAACCTGCGGCAGAATAATAATAAAGAATGTCTGGCTCTTAGAATATCCCAATACTTCACTGGCTTCGTATTGTCCTCTTGGCATAGATTCAATACCACCGCGGTAAATTTCCGCAAAGTAAGCGGCATAGTTCAAAGCGAATCCAATGATAACAGCTATACCACGATATCCGGATGAAATCGGTATTTTGAACAGATAGTACGGTCCGAAATAGATGACCAGCAGCTGCAGCATCAAAGGGGTTCCGCGCATGATAGAAATGTATATCTTAAAAATATTTTGAATGATTGTATTTTTTGACATTCTACCAAAGGCAATCAACATTCCTAACGGCAGTGCAAATATCAGCGTCAATGAAAAAATACCAACGGTTGTAAGCATACCTTTCCCAAGCTGGGAAATAATTGTAGAAATATCCATTTCGTCTCCTCCTAACCGATTGAAAAAAAGAAAACAGCTGTTTCTTTTTCTCTTTCGTTTCATACCGTTTTTTTTACGCTATACGATTAAATTACCACAATTCGATTCATTATAAAATAAAAAATAAAGATTTACCCCCGCATAAATGATATTTCTTTCAATAATACGATATATAAAAAAGAAACAGAGGCTTAACTCTGTTTCTTATCGATTCAAATATTATTTTATATTATGCTTCAGGAATATTTGGTTCGCCTTCAAAATACTTCTTATATGTTTCTTCATAGAATCCGTCTTCAATCATTTCATCCAGAACTTTCTGAACTTCATCACGTAATTCTGTGTTTCCTTTTTTGAAGCCTACACCATATTGTTCATCAGAGATAAACTCATCGAGAATCATCAAATCTTCTTTATTTTTGATCTGATCTAATGCGACAGAATAGTCTACCGCAACCGCATCAACAGCACCGGATTCCAGATCCATGATAGCTGTATTATATTCGCCGACCTGAATCAGTTCCTTGAAAGTCTTAATTAATTCTCCTTCATCTTCCAGAGCAGTCAATGCAGAAGACTCTTTCTGTACATCCACTGTCTTATCTTTCAAATCTGCCAGAGTTGTGATACCGGAATCTTTACGAACCAAAATAACCTGTGCGCTCTGGAAATAAGGCTTTGTCCATGTATATTGGTCTTCGCGTCCGTTAATTGTAAAGCCATTCCAGATGCAGTCAATTGTACCGGAATCCAATTCCATATCCTTGGCATCCCAATCGATTGGCTGTAAAACAACTTCCTTGCCCATACGCTTAGCAGCTTCAGTTGCCATTTCGATGTCAAAACCGGCAAATTCACCGTTTTCATCCACATAACCGAATGGTGGGAAATTTTGGTCAAATCCTACCGTGAAGGTATCTTTCTTTGTTTCTGCAGGCTCTTCTGTTGATGAAGAGGAACTACCGCATGCTGTCAATGATAATACAACAGCTGCTGCACTGAGGCACTTAAATAATTTTTTTAACATGTAAATCTCTCCTTTACTTCGATTATTAAATTATCACAAAAAGACTTCTTGTTAAATAAGAAATGAAAAAAAATGTAACCAAGTTGGAAAACTTTGTTACATTTTTGAAACAATTCACATATCGAATATTTAGAAACATTTATTATTAATCATAGCTACGGATCGGCACGATGATCATTAATACGGATTCATCCTTTGGATCGGAAATGCGGATTGGTTTCATCAATCCGGAGAATTGAAGCCTAACCTGTTCGCTGGATAATGCTCGAATCGCATCCAACATGAATGTTCCGTTACATGACATCGTCATATCTTCGCCTTTATACTCATAATCTACCAGTACCTCGTTGGAGTTACCAATTTCACTGGAACTTGTTTTGATACGGCAGATTTTCTCAGAGAATTCCAATTTTACCAGATGCTGCTTTTCATTACGGATGAAATTCGTTCGATCGATAACTCCGGCTAATTCAGATGCACTGATCGTCATATCCGCTACCGAGCTTGTCGGGATAATGCGCTCAACATCCGGGAAAGTTCCATCAATCAAGCGGGATTGAATAATCGTGTTTCCAAACACAAACTGGATTTTTTTCGTACTTGCGTAAATATCAATTTCTTCCTCTTCGCTTACAGAACGGACAACCTCGGTTAAAGATTTAGCCGGAATGGTGATATTAAATTCCGGAAGCTGATCAAAATAAACAAGCTTTCTTGCCAGACGGTAAGAATCCGTTGCCGAGCAATGTAAGATGTTATCAAAGGATTTAAAATTCACACCGGTTAATACAGGTCTTTGATCTTTATCGCTACAGGCAAAGGATGTCTGTGCAACAATTTTACGCAATACATCATTTTTAATTTTGAAATTGATAGAAGGCTGTGAAAAATCAACATTTGGATATTCATCGGCTTCAATACCATTTAAATTGAATAAACCGTTATCGCTGGATAAGCGGACCAGATAATTATCAATTAAATCTACATCCACAATCATGCAGTCCATCTTACGAACGATTTCTAACAAATACTTAGATTCAATAATAATAGAACCGGTATCTTCAATCACAAGCTGATTTAACTCTCCGGCTACAATGGTAGAACGGATAGAAATATTAGAATCGCTTCCTGTTAATATAATGCGGTCTGACTGTACATCGATACAGATTCCGGATAGGGCAGGAAGTGGTGAAAATACGCTGATAGCTCTGGAAACAATACTTAATTTATCGTAAAAATATTTTCGATTAATACTGAAATGCATACAAGCTTACCTCCTTATGTATATATTTTTAAATATAGTAATAATAATAACCTGTAGAAAAGTGGATAACTTTCCTAAATAAGCTTTATATAAAGCAGATATATCCCATTTTTCAATGTGGATAGAATGTGGAAAAGCGGGGAAAACTATTCCTTTTCCAAAAGCTGCTTAACCTTTTCGACTGCCATTTTAAACTCTTTATCGTTATCAATCAATTGACAAGCTCGATCATAAGAACTGGAAATTGTCGTGTGATCTCTGTTTCCTAATTCCTGTCCAATGGCCACATATGGTTTATGCAGCATTTCTCTTGAAAGATATACGATAATATGACGAGCGTTGGCAAGCCGCTTCTGACGGGCTTTTCCTTCTATATCTTTATAAGAGAAGCCATACATTCTTGTTACGACTTTCTTTATTTTCTTGATATTTAACTGTGACGGTGTGGTAACCACCGGTTCTTTCATCAAAATGCGCTGGGCAAAGTCAAGATCTATAACATCTGCATTTTCCAGGGTTGCGTTAAATATCAGCTTAGTAAGACTTCCCTCTAAATTTCTTACATCATTGGAAAATTTATTGGCAAGATAATCGAGTACATCTTCACTGATATTCAAGGTTTCTTCGTTGCCTTCAATTTTCTTTTTTAAGATTGCCTTGCTGGTTTCAAATTCCGGCTTTGAAATATTCACGGATAAACCGCTGGTAAAACGGGAAATCAAACGTGATTGAAGACCGGTTAATTCATTTGGATGGATATCACTGGTAATCACAATCTGTGCATTTTTGGCAAGAAGTGCATTATATACAGTGAAAAAGACCTCCTGGGATGAAGATTGCTGCAAATTTTGGATATCATCAATCAAGAAATAATCATATGAGATTAACTGCGATTTGACTTTATCTACTGTATTGCCATGAATATTTTTGGTCTTCATCGCATCGAGCAGAATCGTTACCAGATCACCGCTGTATGTATAGAAAACGCGGGCCTCCGGTTTTTCTTTTTTCAAATAATTTCCGATCGCATGTAATAAATGAGTTTTACCTAAACCGGAATTTCCATAAATTAAAAGCGGATTGAATACACTGCCCGGCTGATTACAGCAGGCCATGCAGGCCGCGTATGCTTCGGCATTGGAATGTCCCTGGACAAAGTTTTCAAAGGTGTATTCCGGATTAAATTCTGTCCGGACCAGGTTTTGCGTACGATTGTCCAGATCCATTTCCGGAAGCATTGTCAAAGCCTTTTTATATTCGATTAATTCAATCTCGATATCACTTCCCAGCACTTCACTGAGAGTATCACGGATTACAGCGGTCGCATCCGGCTTACTTAAAATATTTCTGGTCACAATAGAGCGGTAAGTAATCAATGCGGTATTGTCTGTAATACGAAATAAATTGGTTTTTTCAATCCATGTATGAAAGGTATCTTCGGAAAAATATCCGGATTCCTCTATCTTTTTTAATGTTTCTTCCCATGTGGAATCTAATGAAACGGAAGCCATACCCTACCTCCTACGATAAAAAATATTATACAACAAACCATAAGAATGTGGAAAAACAAAATGAAAAAAGCTTTTTATGTGGAAAAGTGGAAAACTTTTCCACGATTGGGTATGAATTCAGTTATCCACAATGGGGAAAACTTCGAGATATGGGGAAAAGTAATGTGGAAAACTCTGTGTTTTCCCTGTAGTTATACATTGAGAATATATAATAAATGAAGCGGTTTATGCGGTTTTCCACATATCTCTTAAAAAACAGAAAAATCGATGATTTTTAATAGGTAAAAGTAGGAAGATAAATCAAAGATTTGAGTTTTTTAATTGTGTTTTATAGAATGAAGTGTAGAATAGATTTTCGAATGGAGGGGGAAAAATGAGCAGTTATACATTTGCGTTAGATATTCCCAGAGATGAGTACACAGAATTTGTAAAGAATCACGAATACTGTAATTTACTTCAAAGTTATGAATGGGCAGAAATCAAGAATAACTGGGATCACTTATATACCGGTATATATAATGAAAAGAAGGAATTGGTTGCCACAGGTCTGGTATTGATAAGATATCTGCCGCTTGGCTTTACAATGTTTTATATTCCGCGCGGTCCTATTATGGATTATAAAAACCAAAAGCTGGTTCAATATTATTTTAAGGAATTAGTTCGTATCGGAAAAAAGCGGAAGTGTCTGTTTATTAAATTTGATCCGGCAATTCATGTCAACGACTATAAAACAGCCGATGCTAATGCCAATATGTATCCGGATACAGATGAGTATCTATCTATCTTTAAAAAGGCAGGGGCACATCATCATGGCTTTACCATGATGATTGAAGATACGATCCAGCCGCGTTTTCAATCCAATGTATATGCATCTGAAAATATCGAAGATGAAATGCCGAAGCACACAAAGCGTTTAATTCGTGATGCCGACAGAAGAAATGTACGAATCGAAGCCGGTGGAATTGAATTTGTGGATGAATTCAGCCGTCTGGTAGAATTGACCGAAGAAAGAAAACAGGTTGCCTTAAGAAATAAAGATTATTTTAAATTATTAATGGAAACCTATCCGAAAGACGGTGTTATCTTCCTTGCCAAATGTAATTTAAAGAAGCTGTATGATGAAGCTGTAAAGCGTAAAGAAGAAATTGAAAAAGAACAGGCAAATACACCGGAAAACGCAAAGAAAAAGCTTCGCCGCCTGGAAGATCAGATGCGTTCTGTATCCAAGGATATCGATGAATTCTCTGAAATGTTGAAGGAATTCGGCGATGAGGATAAGGATATCGCCATTGCCGGTATCTTAAGCATTAAATACGGAAAGACCTGTGAAATGTTGTATGCGGGTATGGATGAGCGCTTTAAAAAGTTCATGCCTCAATATAAAGAATATGTAGAAAACTTTAAATGGGCCTTTGAAAGAGGATGCCTGTGGAGCAATATGGGCGGTGTAGAAGGTACATTGGATGATGGTCTTACAAAATTTAAGGATAATTTCAACCCTACTATCAATGAATTTATTGGGGAATTTGATGTACCGGTGAATAAATTGTTGTTTAAACCGAGCCAAAAGGCTTATGAAATGTTAAAAAAGAGGAATTCTTCTGATTAATTATTGACGAAAAATTCAAGTGTTGTTATAATACACAAGCAATCTTATTTGAAAATAAGGAAAGACTGAGGGGTGCGAACATATGAAAAGAACATATCAGCCAAGTAAGAGAAAACATCAGAAAACTCATGGTTTCCGTGCTCGTATGGCAACTGCTGGTGGCCGTAAAGTTCTCTCTAGAAGAAGAGCTAAGGGCAGAAAGGTTTTATCTGCATAGAAATCACCGCAACTGGTGATTTTTTTGTATTGATAGGGGGAATTTCATGAAAAAAGAAGTTAGAGTTTGTAAGAATTATGAGTTTTCTTCTATCATACAAAAAAGGAATTTTGTGAAATCGGAATCTTATGTCTGTTATTTTGTAGCCAGAAGTAAAGAGAAGGCAAGAGTGGGAATCAGCGTCGGAAAGAAGATAGGAAACGCGGTTCAAAGAAATAAAGTGAAGCGTCAAATACGCAGTATGATTGATTCTCTTTATACTTTTGAAGAGGAATACGATACCATTGTGATTGTACGTCCTTTATACCATAGACATACATATAACGAAAATTTAAAGGAATTAGCAGACTGCAAGAGAAGGATGGAATATAAATTCCGTAAACAGGAAGATAAGAGGGTTAAAAATGATTAGTTTTTTTAAGGAGAAATCAAAGATCATTCTTGTCTGCCTTTTTGTATTATTAACATGTACTGCATGTTCTAATCCAAAAGGATCAGATGGAAAGACAAAGGTCACTTCAATTATTGCTGCAGAAGATTTCAAAATTGAAAAGTCCAAAGTAAATACAACGGATATCGAGGATGAAGAATTAAAGAAAGAATACGCGAAATTAAAAGATGATGATTTAATTGAAATCAAAGCTACATCTTACGGTTCTGCCTGGAAAAACGGATGGTTTGAAGGATTAATTGTATGGCCGTTAGCTCAATTGATTAATAAAATCTCCGCTATGACAGATGCCGGATGGGGTATCATCATCACAACTATTTTAATTCAGACACTGGTATTCTTAATTACGAGAAAATCACAGATGGGTTCACAGAAGATGCAGGAAATTCAGCCTGAACTTCAAAAGATCCAGGATAAATATTCCGGTAGAGACGATGATCAGTCCCGTATGAAAATGTATAACGAGACACAGGCGCTCTATAAGAAATATGATATTCATCCGTTTGGTTCCATTGCGGTTATGTTCTTACAGTTACCGATTATGATGGGTATGTATTATGCAACGATGCGCTCGGCTGCAGTGCTCACCGGTAACTTTATGGGAATCAAATTCGATGGAACACCGGCAAGTGGTTTTGCGACAGGAAATGTTCCGTATATGGTAATTTATATTTCCATGGTTATTCTGTCTTTCTTGTCTATGTTAGCTCCGCAGTTTATGAACTGGTGGGAGCGTAAACATTCTCATGAAAAGCGCAAAGACTATAAATCATCCGGTGGAAGCACACAGAATTCAATGGTTATGACCATGTTATTTTCAACAGGTATGATTTCTTTCTTATATCTGTCATGGCCGATTGCGATGTCTTTCTATTGGCTTGTGTCTTCACTAATCAACTTGATTAAATCAATCGTCATTCATAACATGATGAAAAAAGAAGAAAAATAGGGAATAAATATGGAATTTAAAAAATATATCGGAAAAACTCTGGAGGATGCTTTAGGAAAAGCAGCTGCGGATAAGGGTGTTACTGCAGATGAGATCCATTACACAATCACTGAAGAAAAAGCAGGATTCTTAGGAATGGGTAAATCAGTTGAGATTGAGGCATATTGCGAGAAAGATGTTGAATCATTTATCGTAGATTATATTCAAACATATTTTGATGATGCCAATTTAGATGGTCATGTAGAAATTGAAAACGACAATGGATTCTATCGTGTAACGGTAGATACTTCCAATAATGCCATCATTATCGGTAAAGGCGGTAAATCATTACAGTCCTTCAATCGTCTTGTGAAGGCAGCTGTCAGTGCACAATTTAAAAAGCGCGTAGGTGTTTTAATTGATGTAAATGGTTATAAGAAGGACCGTTATGAAAAAATCACAAGAATGGCAGTACGTGTCGCAAAGGATGTACGCAGAACGAAAGTAGATGCTGTATTAGATCCGATGCCGGCAGATGAGCGTAAGGCTATTCATAACGCATTATCCAATATGTCGGATATCACCACAAAAAGTGAAGGTGAAGGAGAAGGCAGACGTCTTCACATCTTATATTCACCGGGAAAAGAATAAACGGGATCGTTCCCGTTTTTTTCATCAATACGGAAAGGGGAAGTCGAATCATGAAAATTATTGCAGGGTTGGGCAATCCGGGTCTCAAATATGAAAAGACCCGTCATAACGCGGGATTTATGGTTATTGATAAGCTTGCGGAAGAATTAAAGGTATCATTTACGCAGGAAAAGTTTTCTGCTTCCTTTGTAAAGACAAAAGTTAAGGAAGAAGATGTGATTTTATTAAAGCCATTAACGTATATGAATAACAGCGGGTTTGCGATTCGGCAGTGCATGGATTTTTATAAAGCTTCCCCGGAAGATCTCATTATTATTTATGATGATGTAGACCTTCCTGTCGGAAGGATACGACTCAGAGAAAAAGGAAGTGCCGGGGGACACAACGGAATGAAAAGTATCATTCAATGTGTGTTTACCCAGAAATTTTCAAGAATAAGGGTTGGAATCGGAAAAGATCCGCAAATCGATATGATCGACTGGGTGTTATCCAAATTCAAAGATGAGGAAATGGAAGAATTGAATAAAGCGATTGAAAATGCAGCCGCTGCTGCCAAATTTTCTATCACTAATCCTTTTTCCGCTTCCATGAATCGATACAATAAAAAATAAAAGCAGGTGATTGTTTGAAACATGAAATTTTAAGTCGAATTTCTGAAAACAGTGTTGTCCAGCAAATATTAAACAACACCAACAGGGTGGGAAATCTATTTGATATGGAGGAGGCCTTATGTTTAGCTTCCGCTTTTGAAATAGATCACAAAACCAGAATTATTGTAAAAAGGAATCGCTATCAAGCGCAGCAACTATATCAACGATTAGCCGGATTAGTTGATGATGTGCTGCTTTTTGTCATGGAAGAAAGTTTAAGAGTGCAGTCCCTGGCTTATTCCCCGGAAGATAAAAACGAATTTATTTATTCTTTGACGCAGCTTGTCAAAGATGAAAAGCCAAGATTGATCATTTGTAATCTGGCATCCTTTATCCGTTATTTACCGGATAAAGAACTATTTAAAGAATATTGTCTCCATTTAGAAGTAGATGATGAATTCGGAATGGAGAAACTTCGAAAACAGTTGAACCGTATGGGATATTCCCGCATCAATTATGTAGATCGTCCGGGAACCTTTGCCAGCCGTGGAGGCATCGTCGATATTTATTCTTTAGAATATGAACATCCTGTGCGAATTGAATTTTTTGATACGGAAATAGAATCCATCCGCTTTTTCGATGAGACTACACAAAGAACGATCAAGACAATTGATTCAATTGATATTGCTCCGGTTACGGATTTATTGTTTACGGATGCACAAATCGAAAAAATTAAGGAAGAAGTATCCAAAAGCTTAGAAAAAGAAGTATCGAAATTACGCGAAGAAGAAGCCGAATTATTAACGGATTATGTAGAAGCAGATCTAAGAGCGCTTGATAATTATGATGGTCAACCTCATTTGTACAGCTATTTTTCCTATTGTAAAGGAGAATCGATCGTTGATTATGTCGATGGAATTGTGATCTTTTCTCCTATCGAAGAAATTGAAAGGCAGTATAAGAAAATTACAGAGGAAAATATTTCCTTTATTCAGGAAAAAGTGCAGGATCATATGGCTTTGCCGCGCTATATCATCTACAACGATTTAAATGTGATGAAAAAGAAAACGAAATGTATTAATTTTCATCAATTTTTAGATATGGAACATCCGGTGATGTCGGATATTTATCCATTGGAAAAAGCACGTCTTCCTTTGTTGAATCAATTGGAAGTGATGAGTGGAGAAAAGATCTATCTCGCCTTACATTCAGAACAGAAAAAGAAAGTAAATGAAGTTCTTTCTTATCGAAATTTACCTGACTTTACATATATCGATGCGGATTTCTACGAAGGCTTTGTATATAAGGATATAGCGGTTTACACCGATAAGGAATTATTTACGAAAGCGGTAGAATCGGTTCGTTATCATAAGCAGTTTAAAGATGCCCAGATTATTGAAAACGTCATGGAATTGGAGAAAAATGACTATATTGTGCATGTTAAGTACGGTATCGGGCAGTATTTAGGCATCGTCACAAGAAATAATAATGGAAAAATGATGGATTATCTGCATGTCGCATACAGCGGAAACGATTCCGTATTTATTCCTTTATCTCAATTCCAGAGAATCCGTAAATATATTTCTAAAGAAGGTGCCGGGGTCAAGCTTTCAAAAATCGGTACCAACGCATGGCAGAAGACCAAGGAAAAGGTAAGTCAGAAAGTAGAAGAGATTGCTGAGAGATTGATTGATCTTTATGCCGTTAGAAATGAAGATATCGGCTTTGCGTTTCCTGAAGATGATGCTCTTCAAATCGAATTTGATGAAGCATGTGAATTTGAACCGACGCCTGACCAAATCAAGGCGACCCGGGAAATTAAAGATGAAATGGAAAAACCGAAACCGATGGATCATCTTTTATGCGGGGATGTCGGTTTTGGAAAGACCGAGGTTGCGATGCGCTGTGCCTTTAAGGCATTGTCAGCCGGTAAACAGGTAGCTTTCTTATGTCCTACCACAATTTTATCGATGCAGCACTATAAAACGGTATCGGATCGATTTGAATATACCGGTGCCAACGTTGAACTTGTGAATCGATTTGTACCGGATAAAAAAATTAAAGAGATCAAAAAAAGGCTGGAAGAAGGTAAAATTGATATCATTATCGGAACGCATAAGTTATTGAATAAGACATTTAAATATAAGGATCTGGGATTTTTGATTATTGATGAAGAACATCGTTTTGGTGTGGAACATAAAGAAAGAATCAAGGAATTATCCAATAAAATTGATGTATTGTCATTAAGTGCTACACCGATTCCCAGAACACTGCAGATGTCTTTGATCGGAATACGAACGATATCTCAATTAAATACACCCCCTGCCCAGCGCCATCCTATCCAGACATATGTTATGGAAAGACGCGGCAACATCATTAATGATGTGATTGAAAGGGAACTTGGAAGAAACGGACAGGTATTCTACTTATACAATAAAATCGCAAATATCTATTCGGTTGCGTCCAAGCTTGCCAAAGATTTTCCGAATGCGAGTGTTGCGGTAGCGCACGGAAGGATGTCCAAAGAAGAAGTAGAAGATACGATGCTGGCATTTGCCGAAGGTAAATATCAAATTTTAGTTTGTACGACGATCATTGAAATCGGATTGGATATCGCCAATGCGAATACGATGATTATTGAAGATGCCGATCATTTCGGCTTATCTCAGTTATATCAGATTCGCGGACGTGTCGGACGGCGTAATCGTATCGGATACTGTTATCTGATGATTGAACCGAATAAAGAATTAACCGAAGCTGCCGAAAAGCGATTAAAATCTATTAAAGAATTTACGCAGTTAGGAAGCGGATATAAAATTGCCATGCGTGATTTAACCATTCGCGGTGCCGGTGATTTATTAGGCCCTCAGCAGTCCGGATTTATTGATCAGGTTGGTCTTGATATGTATCTCGATCTTTTAAGTGAGGCTATTGCCCGCAAGAAAGGGGAAGCGGTTCCGGAAAAGAAAGAAGAAAAGAAGGCAGCTGTTTCCATGAGCGGTTATATTCCGGCGAAATTTACGGACAACGATGGTGATAAATTAGCTCTCTATCAGGAAATTAAATCATTAAATTCCGAAGAAGATATAACGAAGTATAAAAACCGGGTTGAGGATTTATTCGGAAGAATCCCGCTTCCGATACAGCAGTTATTTAATCAAAGGAAAGTGGATATTTTTGCCAATAAAGAGGAAGTATATGACATTCATGAAACGATGAATCAAATTATCATCGAAATGAGTCCTGCGTTCTCGCAAAGCTGTAACGGTGAAAAATTATTTAATGAGATTACCAAAATATCCCGGATGATTCTTTTGAAGTTAAATAAAGGAAAAATCACGATCACAATTCCGAAACAGAATAAAAAATATGAAGACCTGTTAGTAAAAGTAGTAGATGTATTACAGGAGAAATTTTTATGAGACTTGATAAATATTTAAAAACATCTCGTATTTTGAAACGAAGAGAAGCAGCCAAGGAATTGGCTCTCCAACAAAGAATTAAGGTAAATGGGCGTGTTGCCAAGCCCAGCACGGAAATAGAAGTCGGTGATACTATTGAAATTCGTTTTGGATACAGGCTTCTTGAAGTCAGAGTACTGGATATTCAAAAACAGGTATCCAAACAGAATGCACAGCTTCTTTTTGAAATTATAAAAGAAGAAAAACTGGAGGAAGAAGATGCTTGATGTAGTATGCGGAGCCTTGATCAAGGATGGGCAGATTATGATTGCCCAAAGAAAATACGGCTCTGCCAAAGGCAAGTTTGAATTTCCCGGCGGTAAGGTAGAAGCCGGCGAAACAAGAGAAGAAGCCTTGATCCGAGAGTGGAAGGAAGAGTGCTGTATTGATTTAAAAAATGTGAAATATTTCCGTCAATCCGAAGATTTTCAGGATGGACAGAAGATATTATTGACATGTTTTACATGCACCTGTGATCAAAAGCCAACTATTTTAAATGTACATTCCCAATATGTCTGGACAACTCCGGATCATATTTATGATTATGATTTTTTTGAAGCAGACAGGCAATTGGTTCTTGCCTTAAAGGAGGAGTGGCAATGTTTAACAGAACAGATGAAGTAAAGGTATTAAGAGATCCGATCCACGGATATATTCATATTGAATATCAAGTGATTTGGGACTGTTTAAATGCCAGAGAATTTCAAAGACTGCATCGTATTCATCAACTTGGAGGAAACTTCCAGGTGTATCATACGGCAGAACATTCGCGCTTTTCACATTCCTTAGGCGTATATGAAATTGTTCGAAGAATGGTGACTGAAATTGAATCAATTGATCATTATTTATCCGAAAGAGAAAAGATTCAAGTAATGTGTGCTGCTCTTTTACATGATATCGGACATGGTCCTTATTCCCATTTTTTTGAAACTTTATCCCATATCCATCATGAAAAGATGACTACCGCATTAATATTGGATCCAGGTACAGAAGTTCATAAAGCGCTTGTGAAAGCGGATAAAAATCTTCCGGAAAGAATTGTGGCAATTATTGAACATAGACATCCTAAAGAAGTATTAAATCAAATGATCAGCTCACAATTGGATGCGGACCGTATGGATTATTTATTAAGAGATGCCTATGAGACAGGAACCAGCTACGGCACATTTGATCTGGAGCGTATTTTAAGAACAATGCGTGTCAAGGAAGATAAGTTATGTATGAAAGAAAGCGGCATGCACAGTGTCGAGGATTATATCATGGCCAGATATCATATGTATTGGCAGGTATATCTACATCCGGATGCAGCCTCTTTTGAACTGTTAATTCGCTTATTCTTTAAGCGATATGCCCAGATTCGTCAAACCGATCCGATTCAAGTCTTTGAATGTATATTTACCGGCTTATCCATTCCTGAATTTATATTGATGGATGAAAATCGCATGATCTATGGATTCCAGGAAGCTTTATTTCATAGGGATTCATTGATCCAGGATTTTGCCGGGCGCATTCTGGACCGTCACCTTTTTGGATGGATCGAAGATCCAAGAGAATATGAAGAGCAGATGATTAAGGATCAGCTTCAAAAGGCCGGATTTGATTTAGAATATTATTATTATGAAGAATACGGCCAGTCTTCGGCCTATCTTCCTTATGAAGAAAATCAGGAAACGATTTGGATTTTGGATCGAAAAGAAGAATTAATTCCTATTTCACAGAAAAGCGAAATCGTAAAAGCATTATTAAAAATTAAGAACATTACCAGTAAAAGAATTTATTTCGCAAAAATTTAATGTCTAAACCAATGAATTTTCACACTTGAAAATGTTGTGAATTTTGTTTGCAAAAATATAAATCTATGATATTATGCCTTCGCTATGAGTTGCAGAATACGACTGTATGACCAAATCAACCAAAATATGATTTATAAAGGATATGCCTCATCCCAGCCATCTCAAAACAAAGTAGTTTTGACATTTGGAGATGAGGAACATTCTTTCATATGGATAATTTATCATTCTGCATTAATCATTGAAAGCATTGCAGATATTCATGTTTTTTTGATACTAAAAGAAAATGCCCATACAGTGGGTCATATTGACAGCGAATTCGGAAGAATTGACATACAGTGCGAGACATCGCAGTTAAGTATAAAAAATCATTCAGTGAAAGTAAAATATGCCATTGTGAATGGGGAAGATAAGCAGGATTTTATGTTTACGCTGATGATTGATGAAGGGGAGGACTTATGCAATCTATTGATATTGAACTGAAAAAGGCAATTCATAAGGCAATTAAAAGCGCTTTTGATGTAGATGTAGAATGGCAGAATATTGTCGTGGAAACGCCAAAAAATAATAATCACGGTGATTTTTCATCCAATGCTGCGATGCAGCTGACAAAGGTTTTGCGTCAGAATCCGCGGATGATTGCGCAAAATATCATTGATCATTTTGATTTTGAATCTGCCAATGTATCAACAATTGAAATTGCAGGTCCGGGTTTTCTGAATTTCACGTTATCTAAAGACCGCTATTCGCAGATTGTAGCTGATATTTTAAATAAGAAAGAAGCGTATGGTCAGCAGCCTTCCAACGGTATTAAAGTTGATTTGGAATACGTAAGTGCCAATCCAACAGGCTCTCTGCATTTGGGACATGCCAGAGGAGCTGCCTGGGGAGACAGCTGTGCCCGCATTATGAAAAAAGCCGGCTATGATGTAACCAGAGAATATTATGTTAATGATGCAGGAAATCAGATTACCAATCTTGCCCTTTCCATCAATGCCAGATATCGTCAGGCTCATGGCATCGATACCGAAATTCCGGCCGATGGATATGCCGGAAAAGATGTGGAAGAATTAGGTAAGCTTCTTGCTGAAAAATATCCGAACATCTATTTAGAACCAACGGAAGAAAATCTAAAATTCTTCAGAAAAGTCGGTGTTGAATTTGAATTAGATAAGATTAAAAAAGATTTAAAGAATTATCGCGTTGAATTTGATGTATGGACCAGCGAACAGGCAATCCGCGATGCCGGTGAGGTAGAAAAAGCTCTTGCGATTATGGAAGCAGAGGGCTATACCTATGAAAAAGATGGAGCATTGTGGTTTGCGACGACCAAGCTGGGTGATGATAAAGATAGAGTACTCAGAAAACAGGATGGATCTTATACATATTTAGTTCCGGATATTGCCAATCATAAGAATAAATATGAACGCGGCTTTGATGAAATTATTAACTTCTTCGGAGCCGATCATCATGGATATATCACCCGTTTGAAAGCCAGCATGACAGCGCTTGGATATGATCCGGATAAGTTAAGTGTAGATATTATCCAGATGGTTCGCTTAGTTTCCAACGGGGAAGAAGTGAAGATGTCAAAGCGTCTTGGAAACGCAACAACGATCAATGAACTGGTAGAACGCACAGGTGTGGATGCAGCACGTTATTTCTTCGTGCAAAGAGCATTGGATTCTCATCTGGATTTTGATATTGAGTTAGCTACTAAGAAATCCAATGAAAATCCGGTATACTATGCTCAATATGCACATGCCCGCATGTGTTCTATTCAAAAACAGGCAGCAGATATTGAAATCGCAGACAGCTTTGCGGATTTGAAACATGAAAAGGAAATTGAATTGATGAAGACTCTTCAGGAATTCAATAAAGTGATTGTGGATACCGCAAAGACCAGACAGGTGCACAAAATGTGTCACTATATTCAGAATCTGGCATCTAAATTTCATAGTTTCTATAATGCCTGCAAGGTTATTGATAAAGAGAATTTAGAATTAAGTTCTCAACGTTTGGCACTTGTTAAGGCAACACAGATTGTTTTGGCGAATGCTTTAGACTGCATCGGAGTAGAAGCAGTTGAATCAATGTAGTTTTAAGGAGTTTTATTTTATGAAAAAATCTATGATCGACATCGCTTACCAGATTATGGGCGATCATCCGGGAAGTATTCCGTTTATTGACTTATGGACAGAAGTCAGTAAAGATATGGGATTTAATCAAGTCCAGTTTGAAGACAATATTGCTCAGTTTTATACGGATCTATCATTAGACGGACGGTTTTTAAGCCTGCCGGGTAATACATGGGATCTTCGTTCAAGGCATAAATATTCCGAAAGCGTAATGGATACAGATTCAATCGCAATCGATGAAGATTCGGATGAAGAAGAAATGGAACAAGATTCAGAGGAGAACCTGTAAATATAATAGAGAATCTGCCATTTGGCAGATTTTTTTTCTAAAGTTTGGTAAACTAGGAAATAAGGTGAATGATATGTTTAAAAGTATTTCATATGTAGTAAAAGAAAATTTATCCAATTTATATCGTATTTACAGTATCGCAAAATACGAGCTGTTAGCAGATATGCGTGATTCCCGTTTTGGAATATTCTGGAACTTTGCGTCTCCGGCTATTCAGGTATTTACTTATTGGCTGGTATTTGGTATCGCATGGGGAAGAAATGCCGTGGAATATAAAGGAATCACGGTAGAATATCTTCCGTGGCTGATTGTCGGTTATTCAGTATGGTGGTATTTAAGACCGACGGTAACCGATGGATGCAGTGCCGTTTTCGCAAAGACCAATGTCATCACAAAGATGAAATTCCCGGTATCGGTATTACCGGCTACGGTTTGTTTAAAAGAATTTTTTAACCATCTCTGTATGATGGCGATTACCTTTGTGACATTGTTTATCTGCGGATACCGTCCGACACTTAATTGGCTGTGGTTAATTTACTATATGTTCTGTGCCTTTATTTTCTGTGAATCCGTAACACTGGTATTATCCGTACTAACGATGTTATGGAGAGATATTAAGAAATTTGTGGCATCGATCATGCGTATGTTGATGTACTTTTCACCGATTTTATGGAATTGTGAATTCCATAAAAGAGTTCCTTACTATAAGCTTTTAAATAAGCTTGTTAAGTTAAATCCAAGCTACTATTTGATTCAGGGATACAGAGATTCGATTTTCTATAATCGAACTCCATTCAATCATCCTGCAATAACGTTATATTTCTGGATTTTGGTTTTGGTGGTATTTGCGTTTGGATGTTTCTTAATGTTTAAGTTTAAACGTAAATTTATCGATATGATTTAAGAGGTATTTTATGGACAACAATACTGAAGAATATGCCGTAATTGTAGATAATATTTCAAAAATCTACACATTACGTAATAAAGACAATCAATATAAAACCGGCAGTAAAGAATTTTATGCCTTAAAAAATGTTTCTTTTAAAGTAAAAAAAGGAGATGTAGTCGGTATTTTAGGAACCAACGGTTCCGGAAAGTCTACCCTCAGCTTACTTTTATCCGGTATTTCCGAGATTAACAGCGGCAGTATGATTATCAATGGTGAACAAACACTGGTTGCGATCAATACCGGATTAAATCCTCAGCTGACTGGACTTGAAAATATCAATGTTAAGGGAGCGTTGATGGGTTTAAAGAAAAAGCGTATTGAACAGATTACCAATGATGTGATTGATTTTGCGGAATTAGGAGATTTCTTATATCAGCCGGTTAAAAAGTATTCCAGCGGTATGAAATCAAGATTGGGTTTCTCTATTTCACTGGCACTCAATCCGGATATCTTTATTGTCGATGAAGCTCTATCTGTCGGTGATAAAGGTTTCGCGAAAAAATGTTTGAATAAAATGATGCAGCTAAGAGATGAAGAAGGAAAGACAATTTTCTTTATTTCACACTCTTTACAGCAGGTATTGGAATTCTGTAAAACAGGTATGTGGATTGAAGGCGGAGAATTGGTTGAGATGGGAGACATCGAAACCGTTTGCGAGCATTATGCAGAATATGTGGATCAAATGGACGCTATGACAAAGAAAGAAAAGAAGATGTTTTTAGAGAAGAAGTTTGAAAAACGGTTGATTGATGCGAAGGAAAGAAATTTTTTCGAAAGATTATTTGGATAGGAGGTTTTATGAAAACAGTTATTACATACGGAACATATGATTTATTCCATATTGGACATTTACGTTTATTGAAAAGAGCAAAAGCTCTTGGTGATTATTTAATTGTAGCTGTCAGCTCCGATGATTTTAATGCCATCAAAGGAAAAAAATGTGAAATCAAAGACACCGACCGCATGGAAATTGTAGAAGCCATCCGTTATGTAGATAAGGTGATTCCGGAAACAAACTGGGACCAGAAAATCGAAGATGTTAAAAAATACAATGTAGATGTATTTGTGATGGGAGATGACTGGAAGGGTAAATTTGATTTCTTAAAGGATTATTGTGAAGTCGTATATCTTCCAAGAACCGAAGGCATTTCCACAACAGAATTAAAGGAGTCACTTAAAAAGTAATATGAAATCTTTAAGTATTATTATTCCTTTTTGGAGATATAACCATTATTTAAAGGAATGTTTTCAATCTTTAAAAGACAGTACCTATCAAAATTTTGATGTGATCTTAGTATTAGATCATGCCGATGAAAGCGTCAATACGATTATTGACGACTTTTCGGATGCCTTAACCATTAAAAAATTAACTTTACCGGATGAGAAACACGGAGTAGCGGCTGCCCGCAATTTTGGAATTGCGGCATGTCAAAGCGATTATTTCTATCTGTTAGACAGTGATGATTATCTTTTGGACCACACTCTTGAAGTATTGATGGATGCCGTTGAGAAAAGAGATTATGATATCGTATACGGTCCTGTTTCCAACACCTGGAACAATAAGGGAAATTTCTTAGAAAAACGCGCTAAAAAAGAAATTGATGAAGAAGACCTGGAAGAAAAAGAAATTCTTAAACAGGAGAAATTAGATGACTATTTAAACCGTTTTGGTGATGAGAATAAAGATACTTCACTTGCGGTATACAACCTGCTGGTAAAAAGAAAAGGAATCAGCACGTTTACTGCCCTGGGAGTTATGTATAATACGCAGTTTGTCAAAAACGGTGGATTTACATTTAAGGAAGATTTCCGCTATTACAGCGATATGACATTTATGTGTCCGCTTTTGGAAAATCTCTCTTCGGCTTTTATGGCAGAAAATGCGGAATATATTAAGCGTAAACATAACGACCCAATCAACAAGCCGGCATTATGGCAGGAAGAAAATGACAACCGTTTCTTTGAAAGATGCGATGCCGTTGAGTATACCAGAACCTTAATTAATCCGGAAGGACGCGTCCGTTATTATCTGGACCGCAAAATAGTTGTATATGTTACCAACAAAATGGCAAAAAGGATCCGCCGCTCGAAAAATGAAGAATGGCGAACCACCTACTTTGAGCGTATGAGTAAGACTATCTCAGAATGTAATCCAAGAATGCTGGATAATCTGACAAGAAATCATGCGCATATGATCCAGGCGATGATTGCCGGTGATTTAAAGGGTGTTCAAAAGGCAATCCGCTGGAAATTAGGTCGAAAGAAATTAAAAAAGATCGTTGCGGATAATGATAAAAATACCGCATATAAGCTGGCATATTATCATATATATCTAAAACAGCCGGTGAAAAAGAATGTTGTTTTATTTGAGACCTTTATGGCCAAGAATTATTCGGATTCGCCGAAATATATTTATGAATATCTTGCCAAGAATTACTCGGGACAGTTTGAATGTGTATGGGCCTGCAACGATGATGCCGATATTCCGTATGGTGCAAAGAAAATCAAACGCTTCTCTTTTGAATACTCCAAATACTTAGCTACAGCCCAGTATCTGGTATTCAATGTAAGACAGCCGTTATGGTATCGCAAAAGAGAAGAACAGACTTTTGTGGAAACCTGGCATGGTACACCTTTGAAACGTCTGGTATTTGACCAGGATGAAGTTACCAGTGCTTCCCCTAAATATAAGCAGCAATTCTTCCGCCAGAGACAGGAATGGGATTATTTGATCAGTGCCAATCCATTCAGCACGACCACATTTAGATCCTGCTTTATGTATGAAGGACCGATGCTCGAATACGGTTATCCTAGAAATGATATCTTATATCATCCAAACAAGGATAAAATCGCTAAAGATTTAAGACAGAAATTAGGTATTCCGGAGGATAAGAAAACGATTCTTTATGCTCCTACATGGCGTGATGATGAGCACTACGGTAAGGGTGAATACAAATTTACGCTGGCTTTGGATTTACAAAAGATGAAGGAAGAATTATCCGATGAATATGTTGTGTTATTAAGAACACATCACTATATCGCAGATAATATCGATACAACGGGTTTGGAAGGGTTTACGTATAACTTAAGTAAATATGATGATATCAGTGAAATTTATTTGATTTCCGATATCTGTATTACCGATTATTCCAGTGTCTTCTTTGATTATGCGAATTTAAAAAGACCGGTTCTTTTCTATACGTATGATATTGAAAAATATAAAAACCAATTAAGAGGTTTCTATATTGATATGAATACGGAAATTCCGGGACCGCTTTTATATACCAGTGAAGAAGTCATTGATGCCATCAAACATATTGATGAAATCAACGAAAAGTATAAAGAAAGATATGATGAATTTTATGACCGCTTCTGCTGTTACGATGATGGAAACGCATCGAAAAATGTAGTAGAAGAGGTATTCTTCCATCGTAAAGGAGAATAGATGTATGAAGATGGCTGTTGTCAGAAAATTGAAATTATTTGCGGGGGAGATTGTTCGCATTCTCTACCTTTTGACATATCGCTTGTTTCCTGTAAATGATAAATTGATGATTTTTATTTCATTTCACGGGAAAGGATATTCGGATAACCCAAGAGCCATCTATGAACAAATTCAAAAGGATCCCCGCTTTGAAGGATATCGTTTTATCTGGTTTATTAAACATCATAAAAAGAAAGATATCGTTATTCCGGGAGCTGAAATTAAGGAATATTTCAGTTTCCCTTATTTTTATTATATGTCGAAGGCTAAGTATTGGATCATTAACTGTAAAATGCCGATGTATATGCGAAAGAAAAACAATCAATTCTATCTGCAGACCTGGCATGGTACGCCTTTAAAACGCTTAGCTCACGATATTGATGTTTCTGCCGACACGACTTTTTATCGCTCAGGGATTTCTTTTGAGAAGATGTGCCTCAGCTATGATGTAGATGTCGCAAGGTATAATTATATGATTTCACCGAATGCCTTCTGCACCAAGGTATTTCAAAGTGCATTTAGAATCAATCGGGAGCGTTTAATTGAAACAGGATATCCGCGCAATGATTTTATCTCGAATGCGACAAAAGAAGAAATAGATGCTTTAAAGGATAAATTTCATCTTCCAAAGGATAAAAAAATTGTATTATATGCACCGACATGGAGAGATAATTCCTATGTGATGGAAGGATATACCTTTGAACTAAAGGCAGATTTCCATAAATGGAAAGAGATTTTAGGAGAGGATTTTGTGGTTGTCTTTAAGCCACATTATCTGATCATCAATAAATATGAAAACGATGCTTCTCTGAATGGATTTTTATATTCTATTCCGGCTGAAGCAGAGATCAATGAACTGTACGTATTAAGCGATATATTGATTACCGATTATTCCAGTGTTTTCTATGATTATGCGATATTAAAGAGACCTATTTATTTCTATATGTATGATCTGGAACAATATGCATCCGATTTAAGAGGATTCTATTTTGATATCCATACCGATCTTCCGGGAAAGATCTATAAGGATGAAACAGCTTTAATCGAGGATGTAAAAAACGGTGTTTATGATTACTCTAAAATGAAAGAGTTTAATGCGTATTTTAATAATTTAGATGATGGAAAGGCTTCCGAAAGAGTAGTGGATATTATTGCGGAGGTCCGTTAGTTATGGGATTGGCAAAAAAAATATTAAATATTGCGTTAGCGGTAGTAAATGTTTTAACCTTTTTCATCCGCCGCCAGCCGAATCGTATTACTTTTATTTCATTGACATCAGATACCTTAACATCGGATTTCAAATTAATGGATGACATGCTAAAGGAAAGCGGCAAGTATGATATTCACTATAATTTGATTCGCTTTGAACAGAATATGATGGGGGATCTAAAGTATTTCTTCAACTGCTTGAAACAGCTGGTGGAGATGAAAAAATCGGCCTTGATTATTTTGAATGACAATAACTATATTGTCAGCACCCGTAAGCCGAAAGGCTGTAAAGTATTACAGATCTGGCATGCGTGCGGAGCTGTTAAAAAATTCGGAAATGAAATAAAAAGACAGTATCCGATCAATAATTATGATTATGTGCTCAGTAATGCGGATTATTGGAAACCAGTATATGCGAAATCTTTCAATGTAGATCCAAATCAAGTTATTACAACCGGTATGCCAAGACTAGATACATTGCTTAAAAATCAGGAAACGGATTCATTTTATAATAAATATCCTAAATGTAAGGGGAAAAGATTGCTATTGTATGCTCCTACGTTTCGCGGAAATATCATTGATGGATTTAAAATGATTACACCGGATATCACAAAGATTAATTTGGATCCGGATACCTTGATCCTTTATAAGTTTCATCCGCTGTTAGGCGATATGAAACTGGATGGGAAACAATGTATCAATATGAATGCAGAGGATTTATATACATTGATGAATGTCTGTGATGTACTTATTTCGGATTATTCTTCGGTATTCTTTGATTGGTCTTTATTGAATAAACCGTATATCAGCTATATACCGGATATCGAAACTTATCAGGAGAATATTGGATTAAATATTGACTATGAAAAGGATTTCCCGGGACCTGTCTGTCATAATGAAAAAGAGCTTTCCGATGCCTTATATGCAGATGGATCGGTATATCTGGATAAAAGAAAAAAATTTAAAGAAAAATATATGAAATATGATGATGGACAAAACACAAAACGTGTTGTTCAGTTTATTGAGCATATTTTAGGAAAGATGTTATAATAATCTCAAATGAATACGAGAGTGAAAGGAGATATAATATGCCAGTATGCAGCTATTGTGGCAGTCCAATTGAACCAGGACAGAAATTTTGTACGAACTGCGGTGCTGAAATCACATTTGATATTCAACCTGAAAAAGAGGAGATTCCACCTCAACCAGCACCGGTAATTAATGAAGTAGAAGAAAGACCAACGTTTGAAGAAACGGTTTCACAGCCGCCTGCTTACAGTGAAACTTCTTATCCACAGGTAAGTGAACCGGAAAAATATGATGTTAAGACCATCGCTTGTGCTGTGCTTAGTTTCATGTTCCCATTTGTTGGATTAATTTTATATTTCTTATGGCGTTCCTCAAAACCACGTGCTGCTTCGCTTTGTCTTGGCTGTGCGGGAGCATCCATCTTGTTGAATGGATTAATGCGATTATTTGGATAATCATATTAGTGGCTGGTAAACAGTCACTTTTTTAATTGGCATAAATAATGTCACTTCAAACAAGAATATAGTAACAGAAGGCAAGTGTGGTATAATGAAAAACATGAATAGAGAAGAATTTATTATTGCCTGCAAAGATAAAAATATAGAGCTTGATGATCATCAGCTTTGGCAGTTTGAAACATATATGCATCTGCTTCAGGAATGGAATCAAAAGATGAATTTAACTGCAATCACGGAAGAAAATGAGGTATGGGAAAAACATTTTTATGATTCTCTGCTTCCTTTTTCAGATATGGAGTTTAACTCTTTATGTGATGTAGGCTCGGGCGCCGGTTTTCCGGGCATTCCGGTGAAGATTGTTCATCCGGATGTAGAAATGACATTACTTGAGCCCATCCAGAAGCGGTGCCGCTTTTTAAATACGGTCATTGAAACGTTGGAGCTTAAAAACGTTCATGTTCTTTCAAAAAGGGCAGAGGACCATGCCAAAAAGAATCGGGAAAAGTACGATGTAGTTACCGCAAGAGCGGTAGCTAATCTTCCGGTATTGATGGAATTATGTGTTCCTTTGATGAAAGTCGGTGGCACTTTTATCGCATTGAAAGGAAAAAACGGACACGAAGAAGTTTTGGAAGCACAGATGGCTGCCGATTTATTGGGTGTAAAAATGATAAGAGAAGAGGTTTTTGAATCGGAGAATGCCAGCCGGGTAAATATTTATTATGAAAAGGTGAAATCAACACCAAATAAATATCCGCGTAATTTCGGTATGATCAAGAAAAAGCCTTTAGGGGGGAAATAAGAATGGGAAAGATTGTTGCGATTTCAAACCAGAAAGGCGGGGTTGGTAAGACAACCACCGCAATCAATTTATCCAGTGGTTTGTCTTATGTAGGAAAAAAGGTATTATTGGTGGATTTTGACCCACAGGGCAATGCATCCCAGGGGCTTCTTGCGATTGATCGCAAAGGACAGCCTACAATTTATAATGTGATGTTGGATAATTATCCGATTCGTAGCGCAATTGTTCATAAAGATGCACCGCATATCGATATATTACCGGCAAATATTTCACTTGCCGGAGCGGATTTAGAAATGGATAAGATGGAACGGGGAAAAGAACAGGTCCTTCGTTCTAAAATCAATGAAATTAAAGATGAATATGACTATATCATTATCGATTGTCCTCCTTCATTAGGATTGTTGAACACCAATGCCTTAACAGCAGCAGATAGCGTATTAATTCCGGTACAGTGCGAATACTATGCGCTGGAAGGTGTTACACAGCTTCTTTTAACCATTCGTCTGGTACAGAAGCTGTACAATCCGAATCTAAAAATTGAAGGAATTTTGATGACGATGTTTGATATTCGAACCAGACTGAGCGTAGAGGTATCTCAGGAGGTTCGTCAGAACTTCGGACAGCAGGTATATCAAAACAATATTCCGCGAAATATCCGTTTAAGTGAAGCACCGAGCCGCGGCGTTTCCATTTTTGAATACGATGTAAGCTGCAGCGGTGCTAAGGCATATGCGGAAGTAACCAACGAATTTTTAAAAAGAAACGAGGGGAGGTAATCTCTAATGTCAAATAATCGTTTAGGAAGAGGTTTGGATTCCATATTCGGAGAAGACATTTCTAAGGTTCTTGATGACATTCAAAACGGGAATACACAGACAGAATCCCAGCAGCAGTTAAAGCTGCCGGTGGATTCCATTCGTCCTAACCCTTATCAGCCAAGAAAGGTATTTGATGATGAATCTTTGCAGGAGTTAAGCCAATCCATCCGTCAACATGGAGTTTTTACACCGGTTTTAGTAAAAAAATCCATTCAGGGATATGATTTAATTACCGGTGAAAGAAGATTAAGAGCATCAAAACTTGCCGGACTTACGGAAATACCTGCGATTGTCGTAGAGATGGACGACCAGCAGATGATGGAAGTTGCGCTTCTGGAAAACATTCAAAGAGAAGATTTGAACGGAATTGAAGAAGCGAAAGCGTATGAGCAGCTGATTCAAAGATTAGGCTATACCCAGGAACAGCTTGCCAACCGCGTCGGGAAATCCCGTGAACATATCACAAACATTCTTCGCTTATTGAAGCTTCCGGAACCTGTCCAGCAGATGGTCGTAGAAAAGAAATTATCTATGGGACATGCCAGGGCATTGTTAGGGCTGCGAGATGATCAAAAGATGGTAAAGATTGCCGGACAGATTTATCAGCAGGGGTTATCGGTTCGAAAAGTGGAACAGCTTGTCAAAGAAGAATTAAAACCGAAGCCTGTCGATGAGAAAAAGTCAGATCCTTATGTACTGGCCGTAAAAGAAAAGCTGGAAGAATATTTCCAGACACCGGTCAATATTTCTTCGCATTCGGTTTCTATCCATTATGAGGATATTGAAGATTTAAACCGTATTCTGGAAGTGTTGAATTTACTGGATGAATAATATTTAAGAAGCATAAAATGCTTCTTTTTTTTTCATTGTTTTTGAAAATGTTTTCTTGAATGAAAATGAGTTTTCATTATAATTATTTCTGTATCATGGAGAAAAGTAGATGATAGCGCCAGGACTTGAATTTTCAAGTTGACGAGGACCGGGTTTTTCGAAAGATTCGGCGGGTGACCCGGAGGTTGATACGACCTTTAAAAAGCGGACAAAAACAGTCTGTGAAGATTGAACAGAACCGCTTGGTATCCTCCATGATGAGAAATGGAGGTTTTTTTATGTGCGGAATTACTGCATATACCGGTAAAGCAGAAGCTTTATCCTTTTTGTTGCAGGGTTTGGAAAAGCTGGAATATCGCGGATATGATTCAGCCGGCGTAACCCTGGTAGATGACAAGACTTTGTATACGGTGAAGGAAAAGGGAAGACTCACCAATTTGAAGGAACAGCTGGATCAAGGACATTATCCTCAGACAACAGGAATCGGACATACCAGGTGGGCTACCCACGGTATCCCCAGCAATATGAATTCCCATCCCCATACCAACGCATCCAATACGATTTCAATTGTTCATAACGGAATCATTGAAAATTATCAAACCATCAAGGATATGTTGAAAAGCTATGGGTATCATTTTGTATCGCAGACCGACAGCGAAGTTATTGTTCATTTAATTGATTATTATTATCGCGGTGATATGTTTGAAGCTTTAAAACATACCGTAGCGTATTTAGAAGGCAGTTTTGCCCTTTGTGTGGCATCGGTAGACAGCCCGGATTGTATCTATGTTGCCAAAAAGGAAAGCCCGATGGTGTTAGGCCATATTGATGGTGCATCCTTCTGTGCCAGCGATATTCCGGCGGTATTGAATTATACAAAGGATATCTGTGCTTTAGAAGACAGGCAGATGGCCATTCTTAAACCGGAAGGTATTCAAGTGTTTACATTTGATGGTAAGCCGGTTGAACCAAAATGGATTCATATTCCTTATGATATGCAGGCAGCCCAAAAGGGTGGCTTTGATACATTTATGGAAAAGGAAATGTATGAGCAGCCTTATGTGATCAGTGAAACATTACGCGGAAGATTTGATTACGGAATTTCGATTCCGGAAATCAAAGATTTACCGATGGATTGGAAAAAATTGAATCAGGTTTATTTTATCGCCTGCGGAACGGCTTATCATGCATCTTTATATGCTCATGCCTTATTTAGAAAATGGATTGATATTCCGGCGTACTGCATGCCGGCCAGTGAATATCGATACGGAGATTATCGTGTGGATGAAAATACATTGTGTATTTTTGTATCACAATCCGGTGAAACTGCGGATACTCTGGCAGCGATGAAGCTTGCCAAGGCAAATCATGCCTCAACTTTATCCATTACCAACGTATTAGGCTCTTCTCTATCGCGATTATCCGATGTGACTTTATATACAGCAGCCGGACCGGAAATTGCGGTGGCCAGTACAAAAGCCTATACCACACAGCTGGTATTATTGGTATGTCTTGTATTAAAGTTAACAGAACTGGTTGGAAGAATTCCGGATTGTGCGAAAGATTTGATTCAGGACTTAAAGAAGATGCCGGAATATGTCAAACAGATGCTGGATATGCATGATACGGTAAAGGAATATGCCTTATTGTTGAAAGAACAGAAGGATGCTTACTTTATCGGAAGACAGTTAGACTATTTCAGCGTTTTGGAAGGTGCGCTTAAATTAAAGGAAATTTCTTATATTCATGCCGATGCGTATTTCGCCGGAGAATTAAAACACGGCCCGATCGCATTGATTGAAAAAGATACCGTTGTAGTGGCTCTGGCGACCCAGCCGGATGTGGCCGCCAAGACAATCTCCAATATTGAAGAGACCATTGCGCGCGGCTCCAAGGTGATACTAATTACTTATCGCGGGCAGGATGTAACCGGCTTTGAAAGAGTTTTATATGTACCGCAGGTACATCCAATCTTAGCCTGTGTTCCGGTAACGATTCTGTTACAGGAAATTGCGTACTATGCCGCAAAAGAAAAAGGCTGCGATGTGGATAAACCACGCAACCTTGCCAAATCGGTAACTGTGGAATAGGGAGAAATCTCTATTCCTTTTTTAAATATGATAATCTCTATCTTTGATGTCGTTTACGATATGTTCAATCGTTTTATCTAAGCCGTTATTAGCTAAGTAAGTCAACATATGCATAATAAGTCGGTCGGTATCGGGATGAATTACGACATAGCTTCTACCATTGATATAGTAATCCAGAGCGCTGCGGTCGGTATATTTGTCTTTTTGATAGATCATGCTGGCGGCCACTCTGTCACAGAACATTTCGATGACATAATTGGTCGGCATCTTGCAGGCATATAAGCCATCTTTGTTGAAATCCAGCCAATATTCCCAATGATGGGGGTTTCTTCCTTTATGATGAAGCCATCCCAGAGAATATCCTTTCTCTTCTTTTTCTTTGTCGATTGGAGAGCGAAATCCCTGATAGTAATGGAATCCGGTCTTCAATTCAATAGGAGAATATTTGGACAGGTCGTGTTTGATTCCCTGTTTATACAGATGACAGCGAAAACACAGCTTTGTGACCATTTTTTTATGTTCGTTTATTGTTTTTAAATGTCCTATTACTTTATTCATGTTTATTATTATAGTCAAGTTGATGTAAAATATCCATATTCAAGGAGATGAAGAAAATGAAGTTTAATGAATATCCATATGAACACCCAAATATCGAACTGTATCGCAAACAGATTCAAGAAATAAACAGTACATTAAAAAATGCGAAATCTTATGAAGAATTTAAAAAGGCCTTTTTGGATTTAGATGTGATCGACCGAAGGATTTCCAGTTTGCAGGAAATCTGCAGTATTCGTCATACGGTCAACACATTAGATACCTACTATAAAGAAGAAAATGACTGCTGGAATGAAAATCTCCCTATATTGCAGGAGGATTTTGTAGAATCAGGACGAATTGTGATGAACAGTCCGTTTAAAGAACAATTGGAACAAGAAGTTCCAAAGACATATTTTCTTCGGAAAGAAATGGAAGAGAAAACTTTTTCACCGGCAATTATCGAAGATTTACAGACTGAGAATAAATTGGCAAGCGCTTATCAGCAGCTCATCGCATCGGCTCAGATTGAATTTGACGGCCAAACATATACCTTAGCCGGATTGGATGTCAAAATGAGTGATAAAGACCGTGATGTCCGCAAAAGAGCAGTAAAAGCGTATTGGGATTGGTTTGCCGAAAATGAAAAAGAATTAGGTGATATCTTTACCGGTCTTGTCAAGGTCCGTAACGCCATGGCGGTAAAACTCGGTTTCGAAAATTATATTGGATTAGGATATCTGCGCATGAATCGCTTTGATTATGATCAAAACGATGTAGAGGGCTATCGGAAACAGATTCTCGATTCCGTAGTACCGATTTGTAACGAATTGTATGAAAGACAGAGAAAGCGCCTTGGGTATGAGACATTATATGCATGGGATGAAAAATATGAATTTGAGAGCGGAAATCCTACTCCAAAGTATGATAAAGATGAACTAGTAAAAAGAGCATTACATATGTATAAGGAACTGGATCCGCAAACCGGTGAATTCTTCCGATATATGGTGGATCACGATTTGTTGGATTTAGAGGCAAAGCCGGGAAAGGCTGCCGGAGGATACTGCACGTTTATTCCGGATCAAAACTCTCCGTTTATTTTCTCTAACTTTAATCAAACAAGCGGGGATGCGGAAGTGTTGACCCATGAAGCAGGACATGCCTTCCAGGCATATTGTTCGAAAGATGTCATGCCGGTGGACTGCATCTGGCCAACCAATGAAAGTGCAGAAATCCATTCGATGTCAATGGAGTTTCTGACCTATCCATGGATGAAGGACTTTTTTGAAGAAGATACGGAAAAATATTATTTTTCCCATCTATCCGGAGCCGTGAAATTTCTTCCGTACGGCGTACTTGTCGATCACTTTCAACACGAAGTGTATGCACACCCGGATATGACAATTGACCAGATGTTTGAGACCTGGAGAAAGCTTGAGAAACAATATCTTCCGCATAAAAATTATGAAGAAATCGATGTTTTGGAGCGGGGAGGATGGTGGATGCGCCAGCTGCATATCTTCTTAGATCCTTTCTATTATATCGATTATACTTTGGCCCAGGTATGTGCCTTACAGATGTGGGAAAGAGCTTTAAATAAGGATCCGAATGTATTGGAGGATTATAAGCGTATCTGTAAAATCGGCGGAACCAAGACATTTAGAGAAATTGTTCATGCGGCCAATCTTAAAGTTCCTTTTGATGAAGGATGTTTAGATATGGTAATGAAGCAGGTAAAAGATTATTTAAATGGGATTGATGATTCCAAGTTTTAAGTTAAAAAACCTTGAAATCATACATTTCACATGATATTATTTGATGGCACTTACTTTAGACTCACAGGTGGTCTAAGGCGGAAGGAGGTTACAACATGAAAAAGGGAATTCATCCGAATTACCATAAAGTTAAATGTGTTTGTACATCTTGCGGAAATGAGTTCGAAACAGGAAGCACTATTAAAGGCGACGTAATGCGTGTAGATACATGCAGTAATTGTCACCCGTTCTTCACAGGACGTCAGCGTTTCGCTGCTGCGCAGGGTCGTATCGAGAAGT
>CACYBS010000004.1 GCA_902772725.1 Erysipelothrix rhusiopathiae | reverse complement strand
GCACATGTTCCGCATGCCATGCAGTCTGCCATCGGCTTTGTTGTTAACCATACAATTTCCGACTCAATACCGTTTTCCTTTAAGGTTTGGCATACTTCCTCCATTGCGCGGTTTACACATCCACTCTTATGCGGACTTCCGTTTATAAATAATACTTTTGACATTTTCTTTCCTCCTGTATTTATCCTTTACTTTATTATGACACAATATATTATTAAGCATTATTTCTGTTATGAAAAATTAATTTTAAGAAATTGCCCTTTTGAAAGGGTATTGTGATATCGGTAGTTTATACTAAAAAATGTGGGAAGTATCCCACACATAGAGCACCATAACGGTGGCGGTTGTCCTCCTAATTCAGGGAGGAAGCGTTATCCTCCCTTTCCGAAAGGAGGCACGCTTATGAGTAATCAATCTGTAATAGCACTTATTGCTCTGGTACTTCAAAGTATTGCACTGGTGATTTCAATTATCACTCTTGTAATCTTGGCTGTACAACTTGGCATGAAGTCAAATAAAGATCTGAGAAACAAAAATGACCGCCATAAGTCTTCCAAACATTAGCGGTCAAATCCAATAAATGTTAGAGGACAACCGTCATCGGTGCTCTCTTTACATCTTCATAGTAACACTATTTCTATTCTTCTTCAATTACTGTAATATTTCAAATATTAATGCTCTCTATTGCCTCTTCCATGATTTGATCCGGATCTGCTCCATCTAAATCCAGTGCTACCGCCTGTATGAGCTCTACATCCGGTATACCATAATAGGCATTAGCCATGGTCTTAATATACTCATAGCCAAATTCATTTGGTACAAAGACTCCACCTGCACTAGATACATAGTATATCTTTTTTGCCTTACATAATCCCATTGGCTTTCCATCCGGTGTATAGGCAAAGGTAAGACCAATCACATTGATATGTTCAATATACTGCTTAACTGCAGCAGGAAAAGATAAATCCCAATATGGGGCTGCTAATACAATGGTATCAGCTGCCGCAAACTGTTTTGCCAGGTCAAATATAGAATCCGAAAAATCCTTCTTATCGATGCAGTCCTGTCTAAAATCTAAATACGCTTCTGTAGTTATCGGAAAGTTGACCTTTTCCAGACATAGTTCTTCAATGTCATCATTGAATTTTGAAAGTAAGTGATCCGCTAATATTTTTGTACGGGAATTCTTTCGCACACAGGCATTGATAAATAAAATCATTTTTTCTCTCCTTTAAACAGACCTAATTCTACACAAGCATTCCATATACCGTGTTTGTCGGCATCTGTAGTGATTAAATCCGCTTTTTCTTTTAATTCTTCACAGGCATTGCCCATCGCAACGCATGTCCAATCATCTACAAACATAGATAAATCGTTGGCTGCATCCCCAAACACAATCACATCCTCGTAAGGTGCTTCCAACATATCCATCATCTTACGAATTCCTCTAGCCTTATCAGTTGGCTCCACAAAGAAGTATTCTTTATGAAAACGACACCATGGTAACTTATCCAGGCTTTTTAAAGAGAATTCACCCGGATAGTAACAGGCTACATAGGCTTTATAGATTTCATCGCATTTTCTTGGATCTAATCCTTCTACCACCTTGGTTCCCATATAGGTATCATGGGTGAATTCATAAAAGGATTCATCCGGACAGGAGCGAACCATTGAATTCTCTGTAGAAAGTCCCCAGGGAAATCCTTTTTCTTTACATTCATCGATTAAAGCAATCACATCCTCTTTATTCAAAGGTTCAATGCCTAAAAACTTATCTTCTAAAGTTAAACCATATCCTCCATCCGATACCATATTATGGATATCAGTTAATTCGATAAAGGATTGGGCCATAGATTGAGAACGTCCGGTACAGATCGATAAGAAATGTCCTGCTTCCCTTAACTTTTGAAGTGCTTCATTGGCGGAATCCGGAATATAGGTATTTCCATATCCTCCGCAGGCTAAGGTTCCATCAATGTCAAAAAATAAATATTTACGTTTCATATAATCCCCTCTAATCTGTAATAACACTCGGCATTCTAATATCTAAATCATCCACCGGGATTTCATCCGACAACATCTTTTTGTAACATAAACAGATCATATCACCATGATATTCTCTCAAAAAGCGGTCATAATAACCTGCTCCATGCCCTAATCGTCTTCCATCTAAGGAGGCACTTAAACACGGAACAAGGATAAGATCCATTTCTTCTGCCTTACCTGTATCATGTAAATCTTCCGGCTCTAATATTCCATAACTACCCGGTTTTAATTGGGATACGCTTTGGATGTGAATTGCCAACATTTCAGATCTTGAGATACATTTAGGTACATAGACCTTTTTTCCATCCTTTATTGCCTGTTCAATAATACGTACTGTTTGAGGCTCTTTTTCCATATTGACATACACAAAGATAGATTTGGCTTTCTTGTACTTTTCTAACTTTAATATCCTGGATTGAATCCTATCCGAAGCTGTATCCATATACTGGGAAGTTAGTTCACTTTGAATCTGCTTCATCTTATGTCTTAATTGATTCTTTTTTTCATGTATTTCTGCCATTTGAACTCTCTTTTCATATTCTAACAGATGTATTGTATCAAACCTTAAAATAATATCCATAATGAAAAAGATGACCGTATGGTCATCTCATGCGTTTTTTCAAAATAATCATCCCTGATATCGATGCTCCTAATAAGGAAATCCACAAAGATAAATGATGATGAATACCTGTTGGAACCGCTTTGGAAGCAACATAGGTCGATATATATGCAGGTGCAGCCGGCTTTGTTTCTTCCTTTTTAGGTGGTTCATCATTTCCGGTAATG
>CACYBS010000003.1 GCA_902772725.1 Erysipelothrix rhusiopathiae | reverse complement strand
GTTGCAATTACCTACAATCGCAAGATAACAGAAGATGCGTTAGCTGAAAATATAGGTAGATTTCTAAAATATACAGACTACATATATCCAACAGTCATCAAAGACAGTATAGAAGGCGTAAACCCCTTGTTTGGAAACTGTTTATTTGAATTTAATGGACTGAATGTTAGAACCACAACCGATTTCAATAGTAACTGTACGATAAGGCAAGCAGTTATTAAAGAAACTATGACGCGGTGGTATTGGAACCTTGTAAGCAATTCCAAGATTTCTGATGAGATCAACACTTATTTTTTTGATGAAAATATTATTGTTAAAAACGATGGAGAGCGTAAGGAATTAGGGAAACCAGGCAATCTATCATATTTTAATTGTACTTTGGTGAAATATGGGCACTACGATATATTGATAGACTGTGGTAGCAGTCATACAGACTCAATGGCTTTGGTAGAAAAATTAAAAGACTATGTTGTGGATGGAATAATAGAGTATGTTGTTGTTTCACATTACCATCTACCTAACTATAGCCAACTAATCGGTTCTTCTGTTTATGATGAAGGAGCATTTAAGCAGTTTAAAATTGAAAATATCATAGACAACGATAATTCTATGACAAATTGCTTTGATACAGCTGGTACAGCCTATTCTGTATATCTGAGCAAGGTCCTTTCTGTTCCCAATCGAATATCAATAAAACCAGATGAGTATTCTGAATTGACTGTCTGTGATGGTATCAAATTAAGTGTTTATCGAGGAAGTAAGGGTAAACAAAAGGATAACGAGGATGATTATTCGCTTGTTACTACAGTGGATTTTAATAAAAAACAATTGGTGTTTGTAGGTGATCTTACTAATTACACATGGTTTAATGATACATATGGTAATAAACTCGGGAAAGTTATTCTTTTACGTTTCCCAAGTTCGTATGTTGAATACAATAAAATGATAGAATTTGATAAATTCTTAAAGATAACACGCCCAGAAGTTATTGTAATTGGTAGTCCAATTAATCATTGGAACAATAACCAATACTTCATTAAGTATGATAAACTCGCGAGTTTGACAGATTACTTAATTAACAGCACCGGAAAACGTGATCTGAAAATCTATTCATGTGGATATGTTGATAATAATGTGACCAAGAGTGTTGCAGGCGATATAGATTTTACTATGTTTAGAAATGCAAAAATGATTGACGGTAACCCTTATGATTATGCAGTTTCATGTTGCTTTAATGGTGGAGAAGGCCACAAGAGCAAACTGAACAATAGTTATTATGCATACGCACCAGATGACATAAGGCTATTTCCTGCAAGTAGATGAATTGAATATATTAAAGTATTAATAGGGAGGGTATACACCATGATTAGAAAAACACTTCTTATTGTTTACAAAGAAAAAGATGAAGAATACTTTGTGCATCTTAAAGGACTAATCGATGCTCATGATGATAACGATGTTGGTGTTGTAGGTATTGAGGACGGTAGTGTTAGAGTGATGAGGTGTCCTGAATCGCAATGGTTAACACATAAAGCTAATGGAAGAGCTGATAAACTGGCGGACAAGGTCCTTTTTATTGACGATATTAATGGAGTTTCACTTAAAGATTGTGTATACAACGAATATGGTATTTCATATGGAGCGATTGATCAGAGGCATTTCGCTATCATAGTCGATGAAAAATACCATTGGAGAGTAGAAAAATACGCTGAATTTCAGTCGAAACTGAAACAGCTAGTAAATGATGCTGAAGTTACAAGCGTTGATGCTATTCCGAGAATTAAAGAAGCAAAGAGAAATATGAAAGATAACAAGCCATTTGCTGCGCTTGGTATTTTATGTCCACTGGCTAATATTCCTACAGCGATAATATACGCAAAGGATATGGAGGAGGTAAAGAAGAATGAAAAAGCACTCCGTAGCCAAATGCTTTATTATGCGATAAATAAAGTGTATCTCGAAGAACTGGATAACTTCATAAAAAGATAAGCGAGGATGCTTATATGGTTGATTTTATGAAATTCAAAACAGAGCTTGATGATGGTGTCATCGAGTTTGAAGTTCTTAAACCTGATATCCTGCAAGAGTATTCAGATGAGGGATTGACCATACTGGAAGAGCAATATGCTGATTTAGATATAGTAGAAAGAAATATAGATCAGCAAATACAGAAGCTAAACTCCAATATTGATAATCTAACTAATTCGGCTGATGGCATGGATTATGCTGTTGCAATATGCTGTGGAGCTGTTGCAGGCTTAGTAGATATTTTCTTTATTGGAGAATTTGATTTTAAGAGCGCTAAAGAATCTGTAGACAAGGCGTTTGAAGACTTTGTTAACAATAAGGCTAAGGATATTAAGGTAGACGAAGCAATAAAAGAGGCAAAAGCAAACTACGCAAAGCAAGGGAAGAAACTGCCTAAAGAGAAAATAGCTGAGATTAAAGCTGGCGTTGAAAAAAGATTTAAAGATAATCCCAACTTGTCTAGTTCAATTAGTACTCTAGAAGAGAAATTTAAGATTCCTACAGATAATCTTTGGAAAGATAAGAATGTTGGTATTACGGCGAAATCACATCATTTAGATGATTTATCTCATCATCCGTCTATACTTGGATTATCAGCATCGATCCTGACTCAATTCACGAAAAAGGGTTATTTCCAAAATGCGGAAGGTGTACCTTTTGCGTTTGATGTTGAGAATAAGGAGCTAATAGGAAACGACCTAAAAGCTAAACTTTATTGTGGTGTAATCAATTGGGTTGGTCATCTTATAAGTGACATGGCTGGTTCTTCCAGTTCTGCAAGAAAAGGAAATGCCGGTATGGGTTTGCCGGGCCCTTTTGTCACTATGCTTAAAGAACTAAGCATGCTCCCGATTTTTAAGAATACGAAACTATCTCAAATAGCTAATGATCTATTTACAAAGGATGATGCAATTTTCGGAGAGTTTAGATTGGATCTTCGTTCAGAACTTGCTATAGCGAAAGAATTAACAAGACAGTCTATTCCGGTATTCATAGATCAAGT
>CACYBS010000002.1 GCA_902772725.1 Erysipelothrix rhusiopathiae | reverse complement strand
TAGAATAGCATATAAACAAAAAATCTGCGCAAGCTAGATGAGCCGTACGCTCTCAACTAACTTACACAGATAAATTTACACTCTCAATCCAGGAGAGAAAGTTAGTTTTCCAGTTAAAATAGCCTCTAACTCGTTTCGCTTTCTCCGTAATAATCCTTTAGTCTGTAGGAATTACCAGTAATATTAATCACATGAGCATGATGTAACACTCTGTCCAATATCGCATTCGCAAGCACAGGATCCAGGAACACTTCATCCCAGTTGCTGAAATTTATGTTGGTAGTGAATATCGTGCTCTTCTTTTCGTATCTCTTGTCGATCAGCTGGAAGAATAATTTAGAATCTTCTTTGTCTATGGGCAGGTATCCTATCTCATCTATGATCAGGAGCTTATACCCACAGTAATGCTTCAGCCGTACATCCAGTCGGTTTTCCAGCTTTGCTTTCTTTAAGTTCTGTATCAGATCATGGCACTTTATAAAGTATGTTGAAATACTTTTTTTGGCTGCTGAGATACCTATCGATGTAGATAGATGTGTCTTCCCAACTCCGCTTGTACCCAGAAATACGATATTCTCGCAGTTCGCAATGAAACGGTGATCAAGGAAATCCATGATCATCTTTTTGTTGATGCTTTCCTGATAATCGAAATCAAAGTCTTTCATTTCCTTGAGGAATGGAAAATTGGCAACCTTGATCATCGCGTTCATCATGTTCTTTTCCTTAAGGTCGATCTGGTATCCAGTGAGCTTGATCAATCCATCCACGAATGAAACGTCATTTTTGTTTATATAATCGATCGTTTCATCCAGATGATTGTTCATTTCCTCCAGTCTGAGGTAGCTCAGATTATTCACCAGCCGCTGATAGTTACTTATCATTTTGATAGCGTTCTCCTATTTTCTTTAAGTTCTCTTTTGCCATCTCTTTGATCTTCTCATCATCGAATGGCATTGTTCTTTTCAACAGGCTTATATAGTTTTCTTCTGAATAATTCAGCTTTTTATCGCTTACCTCATGTAATGCGACCAGCTCTGTGCTATCATACACATGAAGAAGATTATCATAGACCTGTATTTTAAGGTTCTTTCCAATATATCTGGGTGGTACTGAATATTGGTTTGTTCTGTGACTGATCATTGATGTCTGGTTCACTTTCACGGTCGCTGTGATGATCTGATAATGGCTTCTTATACGGGATGGTGGTAATTCTGTTAAGAAGTCTTTTTCTTTCTTCAATCCAAGTACAGGGACCATGCTGTACTCACTGTGGAATCGGTTGTTTTCTCTTTCGTTGATGTCCTGCAGCTTGCGGACCAGTTCTTCATAGCTGAGCTGACCTCCGTAGGATTTAAGTTCATCCAGTATCCTCATCGGCGACTCCACCTTTGCCTTAGTCTGCGGACGCCCGGCAAGACAGGGCCTGACTTCAAAGCCATAGTCCGCGGCAAACTGCTTGAACCGCTCGTTGACCTTTCCCCTTGTATACTCTGTTCTGGCCTCGTCCATGACAGTTTTCATATTATCGGTGAGGATCTCCCTGGGAACACCGCCAATCAGCGCGAAACTCTCATCAAGAAAATTAAACACTATGTCCTGGGATTTGCTCAGGGAAAGCCGGTATACCCTGAACCGTGAATAAGATAATATGAATACGAAAATATTGATCGTGATCACTTCTCCGGTATTCAGAATAATATCCATGCTCTCTTTCCAGTCCAGCTGTGCCTGCTGTCCCGGACTGCTTTCAAATCTGATCGGTACAGGACCGGAACTGGAAGAGCTCTTCTTAAAGTAATCTCTAAATTCCGGATGTAAACTAATATATCTCCTGAATGTAGATTGACCGCACTTTAAACCGTGATTGTCTGTAAGATACTGCCAGAGCACCCTGCGGTAGGCAAACACCCGGCAGCTGTCTTCCAGAAGAGACTTAATGATGTCGTAATAATCGTCGAGCATATGCTTTCGGTTACGCTTGTTCTTTTTCGCATAGCCCTTCAAATACTTATCAACTGTTCTTCTATCAACTCCCAACTCTCTGGCAATTTCGCTTTTATTAACTTTCAGATTATTATTCTCTAATAATGGTTTTAGTTTTTTCAGGTCTTCCAAGGTATGTATCTCAATGTCATTGGTTAATTTAAAGTTGATGATCATAGTATTTCCCCCAAAATCTTCAACTTTAAATTATACAGTCAATTGTACATTCTTATCTGAGCGAAATTGTACATTCCTAAGTTAGCATTTATAGTTTTTAAATCATAAAAACAAAATTCTATTGATTTTGCAGGTATTATTTCTTCTCGCCAAAATTCAGTATGTCATGATTGTCCACTTTTTTGTTTATTTCTATATATTTGCTCATTATGACAACAAAAAAATTGAATATATGGTCATATATCGTTAATATATACATTGTTGAATGTGAAATTGACGCTATTTAAAGCAAGTCAATAACTGCGAGTAATTGTAATGGAGGTAGCTATGAAACATTTATCATTAAAATTGGTTTCAAAAATAGTAACAAGCAGAAGAAAAGCAATGAAGCTATCTCAAACAGTCCTTGCCAAGAAGGTCGGGATGAATCGATCTGTTTTATCTAGACTGGAGCTTGGAGATTATAACCCTTCTGTAGATCAACTACTCAGTCTCTCAGCTGCTCTTGGTTTTTCAATTTCTGATGTAATTGTGGATGATGAATTTGATCTTATAGAGTTAGACAGATTTAAAGTTGCTGTTGCTGGTACTGGGTATGTAGGACTGTCTCTTGCAGTTCTCTTGTCCCAATATCACGATGTAGTTGCAGTTGATATAAATGAGGATAGAGTTGAAAAGCTTAACAAATGGATGTCTCCTATTAAAGACGAGTATATCGAACAGTATTTGGCTGAGCATGAACAAAGACAGCTTACGTTGTATGCAACCACGGATGCAATGAGTGCGTATGTGGATGCAAATTTTATTATTATTGCTGTACCTACTAATTACGATCCAAAAACAAATTTCTTTGACTGCTCATCCGTAGAAGATGTGCTGTCTGTTGTGAAAAGTGCAACAGAAAGGCGTGAAAAAAAGCCTACAGTAATTATCAAGTCAACGATTCCTGTTGGATATACAAAACAGATTAGAGAAAAACTGGAAATGAATAATATAATTTTTAGTCCTGAATTCTTGAGAGAGTCAAAGGCACTACACGATAATCTGTATCCTTCCCGTATTATTGTTGGAACAGACTATACAAATGAGGATTCCGCAAGAACCTTTGCTATGATGCTTCAACAAGGTGCAATTAAATTAAATATTCCAGTACTGTTTATGGATACTACAGAGGCAGAAGCAACCAAACTATTCGTGAATACATATTTGGCACTAAGAGTATCATATTTTAATGAATTAGATACTTATGCCGAAGTAAAAGGTTTAGAAACTGCACCAATCATTAAAGGCGTTTGTCTGGATCCTCGTGTAGGTGATTACTATAACAATCCAAGCTTTGGATATGGCGGATATTGCTTACCAAAGGATACAAAACAACTTTTGGCAAATTATCAGGATGTTCCTGAAAACTTGATTCAAGCAATTGTAGAAAGTAATAGGACGAGAAAAGATTTTATTTCTGACCGAGTGCTGGAAATTGCAGGGGCTTACAGTAACAGTGAATCGTATTCTGTCACTCGAGAAATGCAACAGAAAAATGTGGTAGTCGGTGTGTACCGCCTTACTATGAAATCGAACTCCGATAATTTTCGTCAATCATCAATACAGGGCGTTATGAAACGCATTAAGGCAAAAGGAGCGAAGGTTGTCATATATGAGCCTACTTTAGAAGATGGTTCTACATTCTTTGGCTCTTTAATAGTTAATGACTTAAATAGATTTAAGAAAATGTGTGGATGCATAATTGCCAATCGCTATGATAGTGTATTAGACGATGTAAAAGATAAAGTATATACAAGAGATCTATTCAGGAGGGATTAAATGCGCAAAGTTAATTTAAATGGCAAAAATATCTTGGTTACTGGTTCTCCGGGATTTATTGGAGCTAATCTTGTAATAAGACTGTTAAAGGAGCTTTCTTCTGGAATAGTAATCAGTTTTGATAATATGAATGATTATTATGATCCGGAATTAAAAAAATATCGACTGAATCTTATTGAACAAACAGCTGAAACATCCCGGACAAAACACATCTTCATAAAGGGCTCTATTGCAGATAAAGATTTAGTAAATAATCTATTTGAAAAATATCACTTTGATTTAGTAGTGCATCTTGCTGCGCAGGCTGGAGTTCGTTATTCCATTGAGCATCCTGATGCATATATTGAAAGTAATATCATTGGCTTCTACAATATTTTAGAGGCATGTAGAAACAATCCAGTTGAACATTTGGTGTATGCTTCTTCTTCATCCGTTTATGGCGGTAATAAGAAAGTGCCTTTCAGTACGGATGACAAAGTAGATAATCCAGTTAGTCTCTATGCAGCTACAAAAAAGAGTAACGAGCTTTTTGCTCATGCATATTCTAAACTCTATAATATTCCTTCTACTGGTCTACGTTTCTTTACGGTATACGGACCGGCAGGACGTCCTGACATGTTCTACTTCAGTGCAACAAAGAATCTGGTGGAAGGGAAAACAATTCAAATATTTAATTATGGTGATATGCGACGTGACTTCACTTTTATAGATGATATTGTGGAAGGTGTATATCTTGTTATGCAAGGAGCTCCGGAAAAACAAAACGGAGAAGATGGTTTACCAATACCTCCTTATGCTGTTTACAATATTGGGGGTGGACAGCCTGAGAATTTATTAGATTTCATTTCCACTCTGCAAGAAGAATTAGTGTTTGCTGGAGTTTTGCCTGAAAATTACAATTTTGAAGAACATAGAGAATTAGTTGGAATGCAAGCTGGAGATGTTCCGGTTACCTATGCAGATTCTGAAGCCTTGCAGAGGGACTATGGGGTTACTCCAAAAATCGGTATTCGGGAAGGATTAAAATCGTTTGCGAATTGGTATGCACAGTATTATAGATAATACGAACAAGATGATTAGTTTAAATGGATGATTTTCGAAGAATAGAGATTTATATAACTTATATACCTGACTTTTATATTTTTTGATAAATGTGCAAAGAATATGTTTTTCACATTTATCGATTCGCAACAGTTTCAATATTAACAAATAATCGTAATACACAATATCAAAAGCATGATGATTTTGTAAAGCAATCATTCTCAGCAAGATAGAAATATTGCATATAAAACACTTAATTTATTTAGAAGAATTAGCGATACAAAAAGAAACCGAACTTATTTCAACAATTATTTGTTCATGAGATGACTTAAAAGAGACAAAAGAATCTGTCACAGAAATGAAGTATTCTAATATATTGCGGAGTGGAAAAACGATACAATACCAAGGTTGAAGAAGACAGAATAAGAGAGTTATCTAGCGATTAGCATCTATGGATTTAATTCAAGTTGATTACACGACAGGTTATAAGATGAATGAATTGTTTTAGAATGAAGGGCTTAGGGGGGTTTGCTCTAAGCCTTTTTTGTATCTTAAGCATTTGGCAATAACCATCGACAATCGTATAATGTCTTAGGTGATACATATGAAAACAGATTCCGTTTATACTGCGTTAGAATTACTGAAGCAAGGTAATATCTTAATTGAAGAAAAGAAAAGAACCATCATATTTATGAAAGATCAAAAGATCCATCTCAAAAATACCCAATGGAACAGTAAAATCAGTTCAGAAGACTTTCTATCTTTATTTGAGGATGCCGTATTTTATACTTACGAAAAGAAAAAAGAAGCCGAGATATCAGATGAAAAAGATATAGAGTACTACACCTGGAGAGAAAAATACCAATAAAAAAACCGCATAAAGCGGTTTAGTCAATAAAGTGATTCCATCCGGAATTATCTAAATTCTGATAAGCTTCTTTGGCATTATGAACCTGATTTTTAGCCCATTTATTAAATAACATATAATTGTTTAAACGTACCAGAACAGTTCCT
>CACYBS010000001.1 GCA_902772725.1 Erysipelothrix rhusiopathiae | reverse complement strand
TGCTTCCCAAATTGTGACAGTGGCCGCTATATCGCTGACATAAAAGAAAATATCGTGGGCCAATCCTTTATCCGGCCGGATATGACCGGCTGTAAGCATCATTACCAGAAAGAACAATCCAATCAAGACAAGCCGGATGGCAGTTTTGTTTCTTCTGCTTATTTCACGATGTTTGATTTTGTATGCCAAAAGGATATTATCGATAAAAAGGTCTAAAAGTTCCTTTTCTGAGTATCCTTCTGCGTCATCTATTTGGATGTCCAAAGACAGCTTATGATGAGACGGTATCGATTGAAAAATGGATTTAATCATCTCCAATAAATCACCATTGACCATTGGCTGTTTCGCTTTGTAGTTGGGATTGAAAAGGTCCGATACCTTATCGTATTGAAGATAAATCGTTGCGATTTGATCGGCAGCATTTATATCAAAGAACTTGTCTTCAATGTGGTCGATTTTATCCAGTAAATCCATAATTTCACCTTCCTAACACCATAAAAAGGATACTAAAAAAAATGTCCTATTTCAAATCCAATATTAGCGGATAGAAAGGGATATAATCTCGTAAATCATTTGATTGTATCTAAAATAAAAAACGATTATACTAACATTACGTCTGCCTAAAACGCAGTCAAATAAGGAGTATAAAACATGCGAATTTTAAAATATCTGTTAATTGTAAGCTGTGTGATTTCACTTTGCGGCTGTAGTAAAACAGATAACGGTTCAGGAAATGAAACTTCGGTTGAACAAACAGAAAAAGAAACTTTCCACTATGAACATGATCCGCAGGACAATCCGGAAGCTATGAAAGATATTGTAGTAGATCCGGATGCAGTTTATGGTTTTGCACCTGATCCCAATTCTCAAAGATTGGGTGAATTTGCCCAATATGACTGGAGCGATGAAGCGTTTGTTGCCGGAGCCCAACAGACAAGGCGGGAGTATCATGAATCTATGGCTTCCATGACCGATATAATCTATGAGATGCGTGATGAAGGTGCATCTACAGAAGAGATTGCCCGAGCTGTATCTGCCGAGCGAAATCGACTTCGCTGGGAATCTAATAAGGATGATCCGGAAGCTCTGGAAGCGATGAAAAAGAGTAATTTAGAAACGTATGGACATGAAGAGGGACCAACCCCGGATCAGCTGTATGAAAAGTATGGATCATGGGCTGTTGTCGTTCAGAAGGCATTTGCCCCGAATTTAGGAATGGATGCCGTAGTTGGTTTATATGATGAAAACTATCGTCTCTATGTCGAATTAGGCCTTGCCGAGTAATTCATTTTTAAGCATCTTTTTAAAAAAGAGATGCTTTTTAATTTGCCCGAAGGCAGAGAAAATATTGAAATTGAGAAGGGTATCTCGTACGATAAAGATGAATAACCGGAAAAGGGGAAACACTATGATTACAGTGAAACACATCACAAAACTGGAGGAGCTGGGTCCGATTATCTTTGATCAGGAACTGGATGAAAGCGTCGGAAGATATAGGTCCAACTGCCTGTATAAAGGATTAAATAATGAAAAATGGGAGTTATCCACAAGTCTGTATCGAAACTGCCATTATAAGAAAAGTGAATTGGAGCTTACCATTTTAAGAAGCTTTACCAAATACGCATCTTTTGAAGATCCTCAGCTGATGCATTCGGTATGGCGTCAATTGATTATCGGTCAGCACCATGGCTTACCGACAAGAATGTTAGACTGGACGTATTCTCCTTTGATTGGCTTGCATTTTGCCACCAGCAATGATCCGGAAAAATTGGGAACCAGAAATGTGATTCTCTGGAAGATTGATATTGATGAAATTAACAGCAAGCTTCCGGCAGATTATAAAAAGGTGCTGGAGGATGAAAGGGCATATTTATTTACGGTAGAAATGCTTCAAAAATGCACACGTTCTTTAGCTTCTTATGATCAAAGCATGAAAGATCAGGCTATGGTATTGTTGGAGCCTCCATCAATCGATGAAAGAATTGTCAACCAATATGCCAACTTTGCGATTATTCCGGAAGGTATTGAACCATCGGATGGCTCCTATTCAATTGAAAGATGGTTAAATGATCATACCGAAAAGACCGTCAAATATGTGATTGAAAAGGATCTTGTCTGGCGTATTCGCGATATGCTCGATCAAATGAACATCAATGAACGGACATCCTATCCGGGACTTGACGGCCTGTCGCAATGGCTGAAACGGCATTATTATGTGATTTAAAGACTTCTTGGACGGAGTCTTTTATGTTAATAGAGGAGGATGAACATGCGTTTGGGATTTTCTTATGTCGGACTTATATATTTGATCATGTTGATGGTTCCTAATATAAAATGGGCTAACAATAAACCAAAGGACTATGATTTATATGTGAAAAATGAAAATAAAATACTTTTGACATTTGAGAGAGTTGGTGAAGTTCTGGTCAGTGCCATTGTATTGGTGTTTTCCGATTTTAACCTTCGTCCCTGGACTTTATGGTGCTTATGGCTGGTACTTTCATTTAGTTTGATGATTTTGTATGAACTATACTGGATCCGATACTTTAAAAGTAATAAAACCATGCAGGATCAATACAGCAGCTTCTGCGGATTTCCGGTAGCCGGAGCCACGCTTCCTGTGTTGGCATTCTTTCTTCTCGGTATTTATGGAATAAATATATGGTTAATTATCGCAACCATTATTTTGGGTATCGGACATATCGGCATTCATCTGCAGCATAAAAAAGAAACAGAACCATCTCCAAACAATACTTCCATTACGAGACGGATCTTAAGATGGGCAGCAGCTGTATTGATGATTCTATTTTTCTCAATCATTATTATTCCCATCGGTGCCCGCAATTTCGAATTTATCAAACATCAGGAAAACTTTTTTAATGGCGTTGACCAACAGGCTTATATCGATATCGGCGGACAGAAACAATACATTCTTATGACAGGAAAAGATGTCTCCAATCCGGTGATTATTTATTTACATGGCGGACCGGGTGGTCCGGATACCATGGTTATGTATCCCTTTGCGGATGAATTGATGGATGACTATACAATCGTTGGATGGGATCAAAGAGGTGCAGGAAGAACTTATTATCAAAACCAATCCTTAGATCCGGAGAATCATACTGTTAGTTTTGATCAGGCCTTAGAAGATTTAGATGAGCTGGTGGATTATATCTGTAAACGGTTTGGACAGGATAAGGTCATTATCATGGGCCATTCTTACGGTTCGATATTAGGCAGTCAATATGTGCTTGCGCATCCGGATAAAGTTTCCCATTTTATTGCCATCAGTCAGGTTGTTTCTATGAAGGATGGAGAGAGATTAAGTTATCAAGACGGGTTGAATCAGGCAAAGGCTGCAGGTGATGATACCGGTAAAATGGAAAATGCTTATACATTGTTTGAAAAGGATCCATCTTTAGAGAATATGCTGGCACTTAGAAATACAGTCTCAAAGTATCATGAGGTCGGTAAACAGGCAAACACTCTATGGCAGGGGATATCCTCTCCTTATTTTGGGATGGATGATTTAAAATGGTTTTCGAAACAAATGTTTTCATTAGAACAATATTTTGATTTAAATAAACCTTTATTTGACTATATGATGTCTTTTGATGCTTATGAAACTAACATGGAATATCAAGTTCCGGTCACCTTTATTTCCGGTTCAAAGGATTGGACGTGTCCGGTAGAATTAATTGAAAAGTATATGGATGCCATATCAGCACCTCGAAAAGACTTTATTTTGATGGATGATTGCGGGCACAATCCGCAAAATGTTTCTCCAAAAGAGTTTGTATCTGCAGTAAAAAAGACTTTGGAAGAATCATAAATATGGAGGAAGAATCGATATGAATATACAGGTTATTCGTGCAAGTAAGACATGGCAGCAGGCCGGAGCATATTATGTTCGCATTCAGGGTATGGCCAGACAACATGGTATTACTCTTGAGCGTGAATTTGATGAACACGATACACCGGATACAAAATATATCGTCTTATTGGATGATAATTTCCCGGTCGCAACCTGTCGGTTTTATCCTTTAGATGATGAATCAGCGATAATCGGAAGAGTTGTTGTTTTTACCTGAATATCGCGGCAAACGATTAGGGCAGAGAGTCATCAATGAAATGGAAGCCTGGCTTTCTGAGCTTGGATATCGCAAAGCTGTGATTGAAAGTCGTGATGTAGCAGTAGATTTCTATAAGAAGTTGAGATATGTGATCACAGATCCAACCATCATTCATGGGGATACCTTTGACTGTATCCGTATGGAAAAAGCTTTATAATTCATTATATTTGGAATTATATAGAAACTTTGTCATAATACGATTAGAAATAATGGATAGAATCCAAACTAGTAGGAGCGAAACAAAATGCTTACATGGAATGTTACGTATCATTGTAAACCGGGGCAAAGAGATGCCTTTTATAAGGCTTTATGTGATTTAGGTGTCAGAGCCAATTCCAACAACGAAGAAGGAAATATTCGATATGATTACTATTTTGCGGCTGAAGCAGAAGATGATTTATTGTTGGTAGAAACATGGCAAACTCCTGAACTTCAGCAGGCACATTGTCAAACCGAAACGTTCGCAAAACTGCAGGCACTCAAACAGCAGTTTTGCACAAGTGTAGATATTGATAAATATAATTTCTAAAACATA